>NZ_JBSVQM010000020.1:0-81651 GCF_054863625.1 Clostridium sp. Marseille-QA1073
GAGGATGGTGAGCATCAATTTAATATTTATAAATACAAAGAATATACTGGCCAAGATGAATTTATATATTTTATTTTAAAGCAAGATGAGAGTGGAAACTGGTATATATATAAAAAAGTTCCAGATGCATAATCTTCTTATTTAAAGTCATAACTGAAGAAATGAATGGTTTACTAAAACACCGTATTATTCAAGTTTGAACTGCCCCCTGTCAAATAGACAGTGGAAATAATAAAAATTACTTAAGTGGCTAAAGCCCTAAATTCCATTGGGCTTAGGCCGTGTAATCTTTTTTGTAGTCTCTTAGTATTATAGAAATTAATATATTCATCAATTGCATTAGCCAATTCCTCATATGTACTATATTTATGCAGATAGTACTTTTCACATTTAAGAGTTCCCCAAAAGGCCTCCATGGGGCCATTGTCGATACATTTGCCCACTCGTGACATGCTTTGTGTCATTTGGGCTTCGTTCAGCTTGCGCTTAAAGCCATAAGATGTATATTGGAAACCACGATCGCTATGGAGCATCGGTCTTGCACCTGGATTTGTTGATAAGGCTAGATCTAAGTTACTAAAGACAAGGTCATTATTATTAGAATGGCCAAGAACATATGCAACAATTGACTTGTCGTGTATGTCCAAAATGGCACTTAAATAAGCCTTCTGAGAGTTACCATACTTAAACTCAGTAACATCAGTAAGCCATTTCTGATTCAGCCTATCGGCTGTGAACTCGCGATTTAGGAGATTTTCCGCTACCTGCTGCGGAGCAGATTTGATGTAACGTTTCCTCTTTCTTCTAATTACAGACTTTAAAGATAATAGTCTCATAAGTCGATAGATGCGCTTATGATTAATTTTCCTACCTAATCTTCGATTCAAATTCAAAGTCATTCTGCGATAGCCGTAGATACCATCTACCTCATAGTAGATTTCGACAATCTCTGTGATCAACATTCTATTTTCTGTTTCTTGAACGCTTTCCTCACGCTTTGCCCACTTATAGTACGAGGAACGTGGAATCATTGCTATCTTACATAACAAAGATATAGAGAACTTATCTTTTTCATGAAGCTTTGAAATTGCAATATACTTGTTTTCTTGTCTTATACGGCTTAATATCGCCTCCTTTCTAGTTCCTCCAATTTTTTTAAGAATGCGTTCTCTGCTCTTAACCTTTCGTTTTCAACTTCAAGTCTTTTCATTTCAAGTTTCATTCTTTCTTCAGGAGTCAGCTCTACTTCAGCCTTCTTCTTACCTCTTGTATCCTCGAGCGCACTTTCTCCTCCAGATTCATATTTTTTTACCCATTGATATACTTGATGGTAAGAGACTTGATATGCCTCAGCAGTCTGATGATAATTATTATTATGCTCAATGCAGTACTGTGCAATTTCAACTCTTTCTTTTAAAGATGTACGTCTTCCACTTGTCATAGTTTTTCTCATTCCTTTCGGCTTTGCTGTTACTTCTCTATGACTATTATAGTTGTTTATCCATCTCTTCAACACTGTCTTATCCGTTAACCCATATTTTTTAACAAGCTCTCCCTGCGAGTGTTTTCCTGAAAAATACTCTAGAACAATTTGTTCTTTTAGCTCTCTTGAATATTTTTTACAGGTTCTAGATTCTTTTAGACCATCTACTCCATACATTTCATAGTTGTATCTCCACTTATAAAAAGCATAAACACTAATCTTATACTTAGTGTGGATTTCTTGTATTGAACTAGTTCCATCCAAATATTCAATCAAAATTTCGTATTTTTCCTCTGCTGTATATTTAGTTCTTCTGGACATAAAAGTACTCCCCTTTACAGTGACAGATTTTTATTTTTAAATCTGTCTACTCTAAGGGGAGCATATCAGTTAGAATTTTACGGTGTTTTTACGTCACAATTCAAATATTTTATGAAATTAAGAAAAGAAAATATAAAGTGAATAAGATAAAAACAGAATTTAAAGGATTAGCCTATAAGTTAGTACATGAAGAAGCTAATGGAACAAGTAAGAGCTATAATGAATGTATATCTTTAGGACTAGATAGAGCATATGAAATCTTAAAGGTTAATAGAAAAGAATTTATAAGAATGTTTGTATAAGTAGCACAATACGCTGTTTTACGAGGAAAAGTGCAAAGTAAGTATACTAGTTAAATAATAAAATAGTACATATATATTCAAAATCATTATTCTAAAATCTATAAAGAGTATGACTTAAAGATAGAAGAAAGCCATAAAAAGAGATTTAAGTCTATGCAGCAAAAGAGTGCAGAAGTTAGAAGAAATCAGAAAGAATATCTACTGTGTTTTAACAATAAAGCTTTTGAAGAATTACCAAGAGAGGAATTATAAATGAGATAGCTCCAATAATATGGATTAGTAAGAAATACACTGATTAAATTCATAAAAAATATGGAAAGAAGCCTGAGAAAGTCTGTAACAAGTTCGGTAAAAATATGGTTACAGTTATTAAAAAAGAGTAAATTTTAGAAAAGCATCTAGGAAACTAGGTGCTTTTCTAATTTGGCCAATATATTTAAACAGAATATATATTTTTAAATATGTTTTACAATAATTATAAAGTTTTAAAAAATATGACCTAAATTGTAGTAAATTTATCATTGAATATGCAAATTTATACAGTATATAATGCATATGTACAAATTACACAAGGGGGATAAAATAATGAAAAAAAAATTAAAATCAATTTTAATACTAACGGTTGCATTTGTATTTATGTCATTAAGTTTTAATAATGCAAAAATAGTAAAAGCTGCTTCATTTGATGATGCGGTTATAGGTATAGAAAATTTAAATAATACACCTGAGAATAGTGCTAAGATTGGAGATAAGCTTAATCTTCCTGAAAAAGAATGGAAGAGATATGATGATTCATATAAAGATATTACTTATGAAGGTAATTGGTATTATAACAATGAAAATGGGAGTTGGAATAACGGATTTCATTACTCTGAAAATAATGATTCAAAATTAAAATTTAATTTTACTGGAGATAAAATAAGAATGACAACCTGTCTTCACCCAAATAGAAGTAAAAATATAATTATTAAAATTGATGGAAAGATTATGGGCAATTTATCTCAATATAATATTTCAAATCAATTTCAAACATTGTTTTATGAAAATATTTCACTAAAAAATACCGAACATTTTGTTGAGATATATACAACAGATAACATTAGAATGGCAATTGATGCAATAGATATAGATGAAAATGGAGAATTGTTACCTTATGAGATTAAAGCTAAATCTATATCATTAGATAAGTCATCAATTGATCTAAAAGTTGGTCAAACTGACAAATTAACTGCAACAGTATTACCAGAAGATACTGCAAATAAAAAAGTTATATGGTCATCAAGTGATGAAAGTATAGCAAAAGTAGACGAAAATGGAAATGTAACAGCTATAAAAGAAGGACAAGTGACAATAACAGCTAAAGTAGAAAATACTGATTTAACAGCTACTTGTGAAGTAAATGTAAGCAAACTAGTAGAAGAAAATAAAAACAATGCAATTTTAAGTATTTCTTTAGTAAATGGAGCTACAAAAGAATATGATGTAAGCATGGAAGAAGTAAATAAATTTATAAGCTGGTTTGAGGAAAGAGCTAATGGCAAAGGTTCAGCATTATATTCATTTGATAAAAAACTTAATCCATATAAATCAGTTACTGAATATATAGCACATAACAAGATAGTATCTTTTGAAGTAAGAGAATATGAAATAAGTAAATAAAATAGGTAATTAGAGCACTTACTTATGTAGGTGCTTTTTTAGTTTAGTCACCTTTTTATAGTACTTAGGATAATCTAGAGGCTGTTTTTAATTTGAAAAGATTTTGTGTGTTTTGTAGAAATGTAAGATAAAAGGGGTGATGAAATGGATTCTATTAAAGAACACATATTACAATTGGAAAATGATTTAGTAAAATCAGAAGTAAGAAAATCAAAATAAAAAATAAATGATATTGTAGCAAATGATTTTATTGAGTTTACCAATTCAGGATTTGAATATCATTATAAAAATGGTGATGTATGGCAAGAGCAAAATGATAGTAGCAAGTTATCCTGGCAAATTATAGATTTTAAAATGAAACAATTATCAGATGATTGTATATTAGCAATGTATAAGATAATAAAGCATAGCGAAGTAAATGAGAATAAAAACAATACACTCTTTACTAAAGATAAAGAAGACAGTATAAAACAGTATTGTTTAGCTATCATTGACAATGATGACATTGGTAAAATAGCACTTACTACATTTTGTAAATAGGACACTCATCTATATGAGTGTTTTTTAAATACTTAAAAGAGATGACATTGTGAAGCTAACACCAAAACAGAAAACATTTGTAGATGAATACTTAGTGGATTTAAATGCCACTAGAGCCTATAAAGTAAAATTATATATACAAAAATGATTAAAAACACTTTCGTAGTTAATACTAATTATGGAGGTGTTAGTATGTCTGAGTTAGAGGAATTATTAAAAGATATAGAGACATTAAGGATACAATTAGAGCATTTAATAAATGAAAAACAGGGTAATTTAGTTGATCAGGAAGTAGTAACAGCGAGTAAAATATTAAATGCAGCATTAAATCAGTATAATAAGTTTATTGATGAAAAGTTAAAAAAGAAATGAGCTCTTAACAGGGCTCTTTTTTAATATATAAAAGAAGGTAAGCTCATGGTTAAATCAAAATATAAAACTTATGATAAAGGGATAGCAAAACTCATGGAAGAAGCAAAAACTAATAAAGGAGGGTGATAGTGAAGCAAACTATGCTCACTATGCCTTTCATAGACTTAAAATCCTACCTAGTACATTTAGAAATATATCTAGAAATGAGAAAGCTTTTATATATGCAAGTATAGACCTTCATGGAGAAAAAGAAAGCAGAGCGTCAAGAATGGCAAGTAAGAGGTAGACATATAAGGCAATCATTTAGTATAATATATAAAAAAAGACATACGAGGGGGAAATTGGTGATGGGTGTGACCAAGGGAAAAAAAAGGCTAGGATGTTTAATACCAATTATCATTATAGTTGCTCTAGGACTTAGCACATTTTATGCAATTCAAAATGCAGATAGATTAGGGGCAACACAAGAAGGAATTATTATAAATGCTACCAATATATCGAAGGATCAAGCAACAGATGTGGTTAATATATTAAAAGAATGTGGTATAGGTAAGATAGATAAAGTAGAGCATGATGAAATTTTAGATAACATTAATATTGAAGGTGAAAAAGGATATAGAGTAAAAGCAGGAAATATAGACAATGTAGTACTATATATTACAAAAGATAATAAAATTAATATGATAAAATGGGATGATAATTCTTTATATGAAAACGGAAAAGTAATTTCTAAAATTACGGACTTTACTTTTTCTAATAACGAAATAAGCAACTTACAAGTAAAATGCAAAGATGCTGTTAAATCTGTTTTAAAATCACCATCTACTGCAAAATTTCCTAATATATCGAAATGGAAATTTGGGAAAGATAAAGAAGAAATAATAGTACAATCATATGTTGATGCGCAAAATTCATTTGGAGCAGAATTGAGAAGTGAATTTCAAATAATTTTATCATCTGATGGGAATAGTGTTAAATCATTTATATTAGATGGAGAAGAGTATATAAAATAAATAAAGTTTAAGGGCACTTACTTATAGTAAGTGCTTTTGTTATGTCTTAAAAGGTGAGGTGATGATATGAGAACAGTATCCATAGCTCTTAGAATGCTTGACCAAATGACGAGACCCCTCCAACAAGTTATATAAGCTCTAAATTTAACTATAAGTGCTATGGATGACATGAATAATAGCACAAATAGAGATAGATGAATTGCTAATACTTGTACAACTAAGGAAAGCATTAATAGAGGTTCAAGATCTACGGATATTTTAACTGGTAAAGTTAAAGAATTTGTAGGTGCTTATCTAGGATTTCAAACAATTAAGAAAGGTGTTAATAATGCTGTTAAGCTTTAACATAGGATGTATTTAAATTTTTGTTGTTGAGTAAGTACATTTTCATTCATGAGAAAAGTATTACAATCAAACATAGAAATGAGTTTAGATGCTATTCAACAGGCGTAATAGATTATGTAAAATCGCAGAATAAGTATATGGCTATATTTCCTAAAATTGACACATCTAAAGTCTTAAATTATTCAGGTGAAATAGTTGAGATTACTGCTAATAATAGTACTGAAAATATTAAGTTGGAAAAAGCTACTGAATAGCTTTAATTTAAGGTTTTCTAAGAATAGTTGAAAGTCAGTAATCTATATTTAATAATATATCTTCATAGAATTATTTTAATTTTAAATTGAATAGACTCTATAATATTATAAACTTTATACGATAATTGAAGTATAAAGATGAATGGAGGTAATATTATGGATATAGCAGCAATGAGTATTTCTTTAAATCAAGGAAAAATTCAAAATGCAGTGAGCTTAGCATTAATGAAAAAAGTAATGACAACATCTAATGTAAATATGGATGGAATGATTAAAATGATAGAAGCTGTTGACCCTAATTTAGGCAATAGTTTAGATGTAAAAGCATAGAAAACCAAGACATCAGTCATGGTTTTCTATGAACAGTTATACAAGTATAATAGATAAATTATCTTATAAAAAGAAAAGTTATTTGAACTTTTCTTTTTTTGTATATGACTCTAATTTTTATTTAAATCACATTTAGCTAATATGCCATAGGAGGATTTTGCATTTATGATAGCATTAATTACTGCCTTTTCCATAACTTCTGTAGCAAGCATTCCTACTACATTCATATCAGCTTCCACTACATTAGTAGCCATAGTAAATATTGTATCTCCATCAAACATAGTATGAGCAGGTCTAATAGTCTTTCCAAAACCGTTATGTGACATAGAAGCAATTTTATTTGCTTCTGACTTTGTTAAAATTGCATTAGTACCAATTAATCCTATAGTGGTATTTCCATTAAATCTATTTACCTTATTTTGATATTGATCTATCATTACATCTACAGTATTTATAAATCCATTTTTGCTAGAGTTTAAGGCACCGGCTATAATTTCACCAGAATTAGGACTAATTATGTCTCCAAGCGCATTAACAGCTACTATAGCACCAACTTTTAAATCACCAACTTGAATAGCGTAAGATCCAAGACCACCTTTCATAGAAAATTCTGGTCCTAATATCTTTCCTATAGTTGCACCAGTGCCAGCACCGATGTTTCCTTGTAAATCATCATTATTGGTTTCTGAATGTAGACAAGCCTCATACCCCATAGTTTTATCAGGCCTAATTTTACTACTACCAATGACTAAATCAAATAATACAGCACTACAGACAATAGGGACTTTTGTTACTCCTACGTCAAGACCAAGAGATTTTTCTTCTAAATATTCCATTACACCAGAAGAAGCATCTAAACCAAAGGCACTGCCTCCAGCTAAAACCACTGCATTGATTTTTTCAATCATTTCCGTTGGGTTTAATAAATCAGTTTCTCTAGTGCCAGGAGCACCACCTCTAACAGCAACCCCTCCAGTGGCACCTTCTTCACATATTACTACGGTGCATCCAGTAGAAGCTTCAAAGTTTTGCGAATGACCAACTTTAAGTTTATCTATATCTACAAATTTTATTTCTTTCATAACACATTCCGCCTTTTATAAATATTAAAAACTCCTAGTAAAGCAAGAAACTTGACTAGGAGTAACGTATTTATTTTTTAAATTTTCTTACCGATACAACAATAGGTGTTACTATTACTGCTGAAAGTATTGCTTCAGGAATACCATTAGTTATGGCAGTTGTTGCACAAAATATTCCTGCTGCCTTTGTACTTCCTAAATTTAATGCTTGAGATAATTTCTCAGCATAAAATAAGTAAGCAAAACCAAGTACTCCACAAGTATTAATAAGTGAACCACAAATTGCAGTTACTGAAAGCCTTAAAGAATTTTTCTTTACATTGAATAAATGATAAATGTAATAGCTACCAATACCTATTAAAATTCTAGGTAATACTGCAATAATTGGATTATAGAATAAAAAAGATGTTATTGTTGGGTTTGAAAAAGCATCAACCATACTAAAAATACCAAAAATTAAGCCAATTAACGCTCCAACGATTGGTCCTTCAATAATGGCACCAATAATTACAGGTACGTGCATAATTGTAGCTTTCATTGTAGGTAACGGTATAAAACCTAATTTAGAAACTCCTAAAAAAATAGAAATTCCTGATAGCATACCAACAATAGCTAATTGTCTCACAGTTAATTTTGATTTTTTTCTTGTTGTTGGATTTAAATTTGTTTCCATGTTAAATTCCTCCCATTCTTATTCCATAAAAGGATATAATTCGGGTCTAATTAAAAAAATTATTAGACTAGTTCAGTTTCCGAAGAATACCGACAATAGTATTTTATCACTTGATAAAAAAAAATCAATATATAATATTAAATTTCTCCATTCCATTTTTTTAATGCTTCACGAACAGAGCGGGTCATTTCAAGAGAAAAATCCCCACCAGTCTTACGAGCATAGAGTATTTGTCCTGTATTTTCTCCATTGTAAGGATTGTTTGGCATAAAGTTTTTATCCCATTCTTTGTAGCACTCTTTAATGTCGTCATCACTTAAATCAGTGTATTTTTCACTATATACTGTGTATTTTTTATCAAATCTTTCACGATATATTTTTTTCGTATCTTGAGGATAGTATCCTAAGGTCAACATACATATTGGAAAAGTATAATCTGGAAGATTTAATAGTTCTTTATGAAACTCATAATTTTCCATAATATCACCAATATAGCAAGAACCAATTTCTAAAGATTCTGCAGATATAACAGCATTTTGGGCTGCAATAATTGCATCGTTAATTGCTAAAAATAGATCTCCTTCGGAAGGAAGTCTATATTTTTTATTGTTTTTAATACAATAATCTTTAACTTTACTAATATGAAAATACCTGTAGGTCCTGTGAAAATCAGCTAAAAAAATAAGAATTAATGGAGCTTTAGCAATAAACGGTTGATTATCACAACTTATACTAAGCTTCTTCTTAGTATCTTCACTTTCGATAGTTAAAATAGAATATAGCATCATATTTCCAGCAGTTGGTGCTCTCATAGAAGAATTTAATATAATATCTAAGTGATCCTTTGATATTTTTTTATCTTCGTATTTTCTTAATGATACACGTTCATTGATGGTTTTAATAACTTCATTCATAATGCAGTCCCCCTTAATTTTATTATGTATTATTCTATATATTTATATGTATTCCTTTAAGCATTCTTAGAAAATAAATGGTTAGTATTATATTGGTTTTATTTGATTAGATATTTTATTTTTTAAACTTCAATTATTTTTCTTATGTTATATTTTTAATCTATATTTTTATATGATATAATATGAATTGAAATTAAAATTTCAATAAATTGTTAATATTGGTTTTATACTGAAAAAAGAGGTAATAATGAAAAAATTAAGTATTGATATGGAATTATTATTAGAATTAAGTTCTTTTGATACAAGAGGAACAGGGCAAAGTTTTATAAATATAGAAAATGGTGATATAAGTTATATTCCTAAAGATATTATGGAGTCTATTGAGAAGAATACAGAATTACATAAGCTAGAAGAATGGCAAATAATTTTATTGGAAGAAGCAAGAGAAATAAATAATAATAAAGATAAGTACATATATATACCATTAATTGAAAGTGAATTTGTCAACGAAGTGATGATAGATTTTGCTTCAAGTATCAATGATGAAATGCTTAAAATTAAATTGTTATCCTTAATTGGAGAAAGTGAACATAAATTTAATATAGAATTAATTAATCATGATATTATTGAAGAATATTATGATTATAAAGATATGAGATTTATTGAGTACTTAATAAATTGGCTAAATGAAAATGGTATAATATTATACAATTGAGAATTGAAAATGGAGAATTGACAATTATGGTGGAAATTATTTTTAATCAAAATAATTTCTTTAATGAATTTTTTCACTAGTAATGTAATTGCTAGTTTCCTAAAAAAGTCACTTTGTAACTTGAAAAAAGATAAAATCTAAATTTCTCAGCTTCTGCTGAGAAATATCCATAATTGTGAATTTTGCACTGTGAATTGAGAATTGAAGTAACTTCTCCATTGTTAATAGTCAATTCTCAATTATATAAATCTATAGTAGGGGGATTTAAATGAAAAGTTTATTTGACAATGTCACCATAGGAAAATTATCTTTAAAAAACAGATTTGTTCGTTCTGCTACTTATGAAAGAAGAGCAAAGGATGATGGTCATTTAAATGATGAAATTTACAATATCTACGAGAATTTAGCTAAAGGAGGAGTAGGTCTTATTATTGGAAGTTATGCTTATGTTACGAAAGATGAACAACCTTCTCCTAAAATGCTAGGAATTTATGATGATTCCTTTATTGAAGATTACAAAATACTTGGGGAAATAGTTCACAAATATGATTGTAAATATATTCAGCAAATAGTATATGGTGGTTCTCAAAGTATGTTTGAAGTGGAAAACAGAGAAATATTAGGACCTTCAGCTATAGAACATAAACTCACTAAAGTTACTCCTAAAGAAATGACTATAGAGGATATAGAGCTATTGAAAAAAGCTTTTAGTGAAGCTGCATTAAGAGTTAAAAAGTCTGGTCTTGATGGAGTTCAAATACATGGAGCTCATGGATATCTATTATCTCAATTTTTAAGTCCTTATTATAATAGAAGAACTGATAAATATGGTGGAAATGTTGAAAACCGAGGAAGAATAATATTAGAAGTATATGATGAAATAAGAAAAATAGTTGGAAATGAATTTATAGTTACTATAAAAATAAATTGTAGTGATTTTGATGATGAAGGTGCTACATTTGAAGAATGTAAATATGTCTGTTATGAGTTAGATAAAAGAGGAATTGATGGGATAGAAATAAGTGGTAGTGGCAATTATAATAGTAATAAAATAAGTTATACAGATTCTGTTTTTAGAGATTACGGAAAAATTATAGCAGATAATGTAAAGTGTAAAGTAATGTTAGTTTGTAAAAATAATAATTTAAATACTATGGAAGAGATACTTAATAATAGTAAAATAGAATGCTTTTCAATGTCTAGACCGTTAATTTGTGAACCTGATCTTATAAATAGATGGGAATTAGGGGATAGAGCTAAACCTAAATGTTTATATTGTGGTAACTGTATGTCTATAGGAAAGACCTGCATACTTCATAAATAAAGCTTTAGAAATATACAATAATTATTTAATAAGTTTTATAACTTTTATTATTATATTGTTTCTCTTAATATGCTGCATTATTAATAGAAAAAAGTCGTGACTTTAAAGTCACGACTCTTTTTATTTAGTTACTTTATCTAAAGCTATTTCTTTGTGAAAATCATAAGAAGCAGTATTTTCAATGAAAACTCTATGCCATATTAAGAAAATAAGAATAGTCCATATTTTTCTACTTCTGTCAAATGGTCCTCTTCTGTGTTCTTCAATAAGGTCTAGAACTGCTTTTTTATTTATAAATTCATCAGTATTACTTTGTTTTACTATATTAACAGCCCAATCATAAAGCTCATCTTTTAGCCATAGACGAATAGGTACTGGATAACCTAATTTTTTTCTATCTATAGCACTAAGCATAGGAAGCTCTGATTTATAAGCTTCTCTTAACATATATTTAGTTACATGGCCATTAATTTTTTCATCTAAAGTTAATTTTGAAGCAACCTTAAATACTTCTTTATCTAAGAATGGTACTCTTAACTCTAAAGAGTGAGCCATTGTCATTCTATCAGCTTTAACTAATATATCTCCAGTAAGCCAAGTATTAAAGTCAACATACTGCATTTGTGTTACTTCATCATAGTTTTTAGCTCTTTCATAAATATCTTTCATTGCTCTTGGATAGGTATATTTGCTATTATAGTTTCTTAATATATTTGGCTTTTCAGAATCCACAAATATTTTAGCATTTCCAACATAACGTTCTGAAATTGGAGTACATCCTCTTTCTAAAAAACTCTTTCCTCTTGTGCCTTCTGACATTTTAGAAGACATAGATTTTAATAGCTTTTTAGCACCATTAGGAATATAGTCAAACATTTTTAATGATAGTGGCTCATGATATATAGTATATCCACCAAAAACCTCATCAGAACCTTCACCAGATAATATAACAGTTACATGCTTACTAGCTTCCTTT
This sequence comes from Clostridium sp. Marseille-QA1073, assembly GCF_054863625.1. Classification (NCBI taxonomy): domain Bacteria; kingdom Bacillati; phylum Bacillota; class Clostridia; order Eubacteriales; family Clostridiaceae; genus Clostridium; species Clostridium sp. Marseille-QA1073. Next base: position 12,304 of record NZ_JBSVQM010000020.1, read on the forward strand.
GCTATAAAGTAAAGAGGAATTGCAGCAGGATCTGCTACTGGAGAGTCCATATGCCATATAATTTTAGGTATTTCATTAGCAAACTCTTCTGCTGTAATAATCTTACTTATATTTTCAACTCCTAGTTTATCAGCAGTCTCTTTAGCTAAATCAATTTCAGTATATCCTTCTCTATCAAAACCTATAGTAAAAGTTTTAATATCAGGCTTGAATTTTTTAGCAAGAGCAGTTACTACAGTAGAATCTATACCACCAGATAAAAAGGTTGCTACAGGTACTTCAGATTGCATATGAAGCTCAACAGATCTTTCTAATACATCTCTTATTTCTTTCATTCTTTCATCTTTTGGCATTGGAGTTGGATTGAATTGCATTGAATAATATTGGTTTATTTCATGTTTTTTTCCTAGTTCTTTTCTTATTGTATGACCTGGCTTTAAAATTTTAACATCCTCTAACATAGTATTTGGTTCAGGTACGAATTGAAAAGTTAAATAGTTGTGAAGAGATTCTTCATCAATCTTTTTATAGGTAGTATCTTTATTTGAATAGAAGCTTTTAAGTTCAGAGGCAACATATAATCCATTATCATTTTCTATATAATAGAAAGGCTTTATTCCAAACTGATCTCTTGCACCAAAAAATACATTTTTAGTTTTATCCCAAATTATAAATGAAAACATACCTCTTAATTTACTAACAAAGCTTTCACCATAATGTTTATAAAGGGTTGCTATAACTTCAATTTCTGAGTTAGTATTAAATTCATATCCTTCTTTTATCAAGTCTTCTCTTAATTCTAAATAATTATATATTTCACCATTGAACACTAATTCGTATTGGCCATTTTCATGACTATAAGGTTGTCTTCCATTTGCTAAATCAAGAATGCTTAACCTTCTAAAACCTAAATAAACATGATCATCAACATATTGTCCATCTTGATTTGGTCCTCTATGAATAATAGATGCTGTCATTGGAGTTAACGCATCCTTAGTTTCAACATTCATTGGCGTATTACTAAAAAATGTTACAAATCCACACATGTTATTTCCTCCTTAGTGATGAATTTTATAATATTTTATTCTTATTTTTTCATTTTATCTTAATGAAAAAAACTGGTCAATATATAAAATATCTTCACTATTATGTATTTTAACTTTCATAAATAATTTTATTCACATAAATTATAGTATAACACAGTTATTTATAGAATAGTTATAAAAAATTAAGATTAGACATATTTTAAGAAAAAATAAATAAAATTACATATGTAGATATATATTAACTTTTACTTACATAAAGTATTAATATAAGAAATTATTTTGTCATATTTTAAAAAAAGAAAAATATGGAAAAAGAAGGTAATTCCATCAAATGGTAGAATATCTTTATTGTAAAAATATTACAATATTTAAGGGAGAGATATAATGAAGTAGTATAAATAAACTAGGTAAAAATATAGCCTTTTATTATTATGGAGATGATCATATGGTTATAAATATATATAAATACATAAAGGGTTGCATTAAGGATAATGTATATGTTTATTTAAATATCGAAGATAGACTCTATAATCTCTTATATAAATTTTTAGATGATACAGAAAAATTGATGATATGTAATGGAACTATAGAAAATATAGTATTGAGTAGTGACTTTAAGGTAATAAAAGAGTTTTTAGCACGATATAGGGATAATAAAATTGAAAGAGGATTTTCTGATGTAAGATTTATAATTGATGTAAAAGGCATAATAAATTCAAATAGTAAATTATTATTTAAAGATTTTTCAAATTATTTATATGACATATGCTTGAATAACAATATGATTGCACTATTATTATATGATTTTGGCGATTATATGAACAATGGAAAAATTATAGATAAAGATATTATAAAACTTTCTTATATTAATCATACTCATAGAATGTTTGCTGATGAGATAATACCTATTGAAGAATTTATGAATAATAAAAATTTAGCTTAATTAAAATATCAACATATATATTTACTAATATGTAACTAAAGACAATTTACCTTCATATTATATAAAAGTATATTACCGCATATATTGACAAAAAAATCAAGTCATTATAGAGGTATACACTTATTTTCTACTAAATTTGCAGATTTAGTATGTTGTAAATTTAGAATTAATACCACTGTGGAGGTAAATATGATTACTATTAGTTTATGTATGATTGTCAGGGATGAAGAAGATGTTATAGAAAGATGTTTAGATTCCATAAAAGATGTTGTGGATGAAATAATAATTGTTGATACTGGTTCTGAAGATAAAACTATTGAACTTGCTAAAAAGTATACAAGTAATATATATAATTTTAAATGGATAGATGATTTTGGAGCTGCTAGAAACTATTCTTTTAGTAAAGCTACAAAGGAATATATATTATGGTTAGATGCAGATGATATTTTTCTTGATGAAGATAAAGAAAAACTTAAGTATCTTAAGGGGACTTTAGATGGTTCTGTAGATTCTGTTACTATGGATTATCAAACTCATTTTGATGAATTCGGAAACCCTATTTTAACTTTTAAGAGAAATAGGTTAGTAAAAAGAGAAAAAAATTTTCTGTGGATAGGATTTATACATGAATATCTTGAAGTATTTGGAAAAACTATAGATAGTGATATAAAAGTAGTTCATAGAAAATTAAAAGGCAGCGGAAAGAGAAATTTAGAAATATATCAGAATAAATTAAAAGAAGGGTACGTATTTAATGCTAGAGATACCTATTATTATGGAAAAGAGCTTTTTTATAATGGAATGTACCATGAAGCAATTTACAAACTTGAAGAATTTATGCTTATGGATGGATGGGTTGAAGATAAAATAGATGCATTATATAAGATTGCTGATTGTTATGATGGAATAGGAAACTATAAAAAGGCTAGAGAGAGTTGTTTAAGAGCCTTTGAATATAGTAGTCCTAGGGCAGAAAGCTGCTATAGATTAGGTTATTTCTTTCAAAAAGAAGAAAGGTATGATGAGGCAATATATTGGTATGAAACTGCTACTAAGTTAAAAATTCCTGAAAATTTTTTAGGATTTATAAGTATAGATTATTGGACATGGCGTCCTCATCTTCAATTATGTGTTTGCTATTATAAGATAAATAAAATACAGGAATCCTTTGAGCATAATGAATTAGCAGCAAAATTTAGACCTCAAGATAGTAATGTTATAAATAATAAAGAATTTTTTAAAAGTATTGGTATACAATAATATTATTAGTTTGAAAAGCCTCCATATATTTGGAGGTTTTTATATTCTAATTTACAAAAGTTTTTTTATATTTTAATATTATTTTAAAACCAATTTTGAGAGTGAGGTATGATTAACAATGATAACATTTGATTTGAAAATACCAAAAAATTTAAAAACAGCAACATTAGCTATGGGATGATTTTGGACTCCAGATGCCAAGTTTGGTATAGTTGATGGAGTTATTAGAACAAGGGTAGGATATTGTGGAGGAAGTACAGTGAATCCCACTTATAATAATATTGGTGATCATGCAGAAACCTTTGAGTTCGATTATGATGGTGATAAGATTACATATGAAGAAATAATAAATAGCTTTTGGGATAACCATACACCGGAAAATAAAACTGGTATAGCTCAATATAGGTCTATTATATTTTATAGAACAGATGAAGAGAGAATTATAGCAGAAAATTCTAAAAGAGATTTTGAAGAAGCCTTAAATATAACCTTTAATACAGAGATAGTACCACTAAGTAAATTTTATTTAGCAGAAAACTATCATCAAAAATACTATCTCCAGAAAGCATCCATTTTGATGAAGGAACTAGCTACTAAATATTCTAGTTTCAAGGAGTTCATGAACTCTACTTTAGCTTGTAAATTAAATAGTTATTGTAAAGGGCATGGAACCATTGCAATGTTAAAGAATGATATTAATAAATTTGAATTGAATGAGATATCAAAAAGAGCTTTGTTTGATATAGTAGAAGGATATGGAAATTAATCTACGAATAATATAATATATAAAGGAAAACATAAAAATAAATTATTATTGCATTATATTTATTTTTATATTATTATGTAATTACTTAATTAATAATTGTTCTCAATAAATTTTGACTTTTGTTAATTAGTGATAATAAATTAAAAGAGAGGTATAAACTATGAGCATCGTTAAAATGAGCGAAAATGCTGCTAAAGAATTTAAGCAGTTTTTATTAGACAATGAAGTTACAGCTAATGTTATTAGAATACATTTTGCAGGAATGAGCTGTTGTGGGCCATCATTCAATCTTGTTTTAGATGAGCAAAAACCTGAAGACAATACAGAAGTAATAAATGAAATAACATTTTTAGTTGATAAAGATGTTACAACTCAGTTTGGAGCATTAACAATATTATCTGGAGAAGAAAATGGCATGAGCGGATTTTCTATTGAGCCTGAAAAGAAACCAGAAGGTGGCGGATGCTCAACTTGCTCTAGTTGTGGCTAATACTTAAGGAAGGAGAAATCCTTCCTTTTATTATTTGCAAAAATGGACTTTATCCAGAATAAAAAATCAATACCTCTATTAACATAATTAAATAACAACTATATGCTATATTTTTTAAAAGCTTAAAAATATTATTAGCTTAAAGTTATTTATTTTTATGGGGTTTCTTTATTCATATTGAAAATGCTACATTTAGTGTATATACTTTGTATATAAGCAAGAAAGGGGAGAGTGTGATGGAAAATTCAATGAAAGAGTTTATTAATGAAATAGATAAATCTCTAAATAAAATTTATAAAGGTGATATATTAAAAGGTAAAGTTTTATCCGTAAAAGACAATGATGTATTAGTAAATATAAATTTTATGTACGATGGAATAATATATAAAAATGAGATATGTAGTGAAGATGAAAATTTAAAAGAATTTATTAATGAAGGAGAAGAAATAGAAGTATATGTTTTAGGAATTAATGAGAGTGAAGGTCATGTGCTTTTATCAAAGAAAAAAGCAGATGCAATAAAATCATTAGATAAAATAGAAGAAGCATATAAGAATAATAATGTAATTAGTGCAACTACAATAGGAGCTGTTAAAGGTGGAATAATTGCTGATGTTAATGGTATAAGAGCATTTATTCCTGCTTCACAAGTTTCTAATGAGTATGTAAAAGATTTATCTAAATTCATTAATGAAAAATTTAAAGTTAAGGTTATAGAGTTTAATAAAGAAGATAATAAAATCGTATTATCAAGAAGGGTAGTCTTAGAGGAAGAAAAAGAAAAGAAAATTAATGATTTATGGAATTCATTGAAAAAGGGAGAGAAAAGAAAAGGTGTAGTATCAAGACTTGTTAATTTTGGCGCCTTTGTTGATCTAGGTGGATTAGATGGATTAATTCATTTAAATGATTTATCTTGGAAAAGAATTATGAATCCTAGTGATGTAGTGTCAATAGGAGATGAAGTTGAAGTTTATATATTAGATTTTGATAGAGCTAAAAATAGGATATCTCTAGCTTTAAAAGATATGGATTATGATCCATGGAATAATATCGAAAATAAATTTAGCACTGGTGATATTGTTGAAGGTAAGGTAGTAAAATTTATGAATTTTGGTGCCTTTGTTGAAATAGCTGATGGTGTAGAAGGATTAGTCCACCTTTCAGAAATTTCTGAGGAAAATATAACAAAACCACAAGACAAATTATCCCTAGGTGAAGTTGTTAAAGTTAAAATTTTAAATGTAGATAAAAATAGAATTTCTTTAAGTATTAAGGAAACTATAGAAGGCCCGAAAGAAGATTACGAAAAATACAATGATAATAGTGATGTTACACTTGGTGACGTCTTTAAAGATGCTTTAAAGAATTTTAAATTTGATTAATTTTCTAGAGATTTAACCTTAAATTTTATAATATAACGCAAATTAAATTTATTTTTTATAAACACATGAAGAAATAATACTATTCTTTGTGTGTTTTATTTTTATACTTAATATTTAACATAACCTAGCAGAAGTCCTCACCTTCAATGAAGTAAGGTGAGGATGAATGCATAAAAACAACTTGCTTATATTATATTAAATTACAGAAAGCAGTGATACTAATGGATTTAGATAGTAACAATTATTAAGTATTCTCAGTATATTACCATCTAGTATTGGTAACATACTATAGAAGAGAAGTTATCGATGATGTAAGTATAAGACTGAAAGATATATTTGATAATATAAGCAAAATTATAATATAACAACTGTAGAATGGGAACATGATAGAAATCATGTTCATGTATTATTTAAAGCACATCTTAATAGTGAGTTATCAAAATTCATAAATGCTTATAAGAGTGCTAGTAGTGGATTGATAAAAAAGAAATTTTCAGAAATAAGAAAACAATTATGGAAAGAATATTTTTGGTCAAGTAGTTACTGTTTACTTAAGACAGTGGTTCTCCAATACAAGTAATAAAGAAATATATACAAAATCAAGGCACAAAGTGAGGTGAGATATTGTGCTAAAAGCTTATAAATATAGAATATATCCTAATGAAGAACAAAAATTATATTTAACTGAAACCTTTAGCTGTAGTAGATTTATCTATAATAAAATGTTAGCGGATAGGATTAAATCTTACGAAGAAAACAAAGATTTAGATATTAAAAAAATTAAATATCCTACACCAGCACAATATAAAGCTGAATTTCCTTGGTTAAAAGAAGTAGATAGTTTAGCACTCTCTAATGAACAATTAAATTTAGAGAAAGCTTATAAGAACTTTTTTAGAGATAAGTCAGTAGAATTTCCTAAATTAAAAAGTAAGAAAAATAATTATCATAGTTATACAACTAATAATCAAAAAGGCACTGTATACATTGAAAATAATAAAATAAAAATACCAAAATTAAAAACTATGATAAAGATAAAACAGCATAGGCAATTCGATGGATTAATTAAGAGTTGTACTATATCTAAAACACCTAGCAGCAAATACTATGTTTCTATATTAGTTGATACAGAAAATATTAAATTGCCTAAAATTGATAAAAAAATAGGTGTAGATATGGGACTCAAAGAATTTGTAATATGCTCAGATGGATATAAAGAGTCTAATCCAAAGTATCTTAGAAAGTCAGAAAGAAGATTAATTAAGTTACAAAAAGATTTATTAATAAAGCAAAAAGGTAGTAACAATAGAAATAAAACAAGATTAAAAGTAGCTAAATTACATGAAAGGATAGCAAATCAAAGGACAGATTTCTTACATAAGTTATCAATAAAACTTATTAGAGAAAACCAATCTATAGTTATTGAGGACTTAAAAGTTAAGAACATGCATCAAAATCATAAACTAGCAAAAGTTATAAGTGAAGCTAGTTGGTCAGAATTTAGAAGGATGCTAGAATACAAAACTGCGTGGTATGGAAGAGAACTTATAATAGCACCTAGTAATTATGCTAGTAGTCAATTATGTTCAGAGTGTAGGTATAAAAATTCAAAAGTAAAAAATCTAGCGCTTAGAGAATGGACTTGTCCGAATTGTGGTATATGCCATGATAGAGATATAAATGTTAGTAAAAATCTACTGAAATTAGTAATGTAATTTTGGTATTATATGGAGGTTGGTTCGACCTTTTGAGCGTAGGTAAACTTGCTCCGTTGGGAGTATTGACCACGAAGCTACTACTTCAACGAAGTAAGTGGTAGTAGTTCACAAGTAATTAAACCTTATATTTCTAGTATATTAGAAAAGTAAATAAACAAACTATTATTAGAAAGTTAATAAGGAGGAGTTTATTTATGGCTAAAAAAGGAATGAGAAGACCTAATGTTGAAGAACCACATGGAACAGAAAGTAATCATAAACAAAAGTTCCCTAAAAATGATTTTCATCCAGTGCCAGAAATTCAAGGAAAAGCAAAAAGCAAGCATAATAAAGCAAATCCAATAAACTATGATGGAAAGTGGTAAAAGGAGATGAAATAATATGCCAAAAGATAGTCAGCCAGATAATAAAATAGCTAGAATGGAAAAATGCAATTATCAAATACCTATAACAGAAGAAAACCATAATCAAAATAGAAATGCCAAAAAACATTCTGTGAAGAATTTTAAGAAAAACATATAGCTAGGACTATTCCTAGCTTGTTTTATTATAAAATTTTTAAATAAGAAATCAATAGAGTAAATTTTTAATTATTCTGTTTTAGAAATGGAATATAATATAGTAAATGGTAATATTTTTTGTTAAAATTAGAGTTGAAATAAATAATAGGGGGAATAATTATGAAAAAAGGAGATATTATTTGGGGGATTACAGTTGGACTAGTAATATTTTTATTATTTCAATTACTAAATGGTGAAGGTACCAATAGTTTAACTATTTTAGCAAAGTCTCATCCTTATGTTATAGGATTCTTAAAGGTATCTATATTAGCTACCTTAGGTGAAATTTTAGCACTTAGAATAGTAAAAGGAAATTATGAGAAACCTATAGGAATAATATATAAATTTATTGTATGGGGATTTATAGGAATGACATTTACTGTTGTTTTCGATATTTTTGCTAAAGGAGTAGTAGGAGTTATGGATTCAGGTTTACTTCCTTCTGCTAAAAAAGAATCAACTACTTATAAATTTTTGTTTGCATTTTTTACAAGTGCATTTATGAATATAGTTTTTGCACCAACTTTTATGGCATTCCATAGAATTACTGATACTTATATTGAACTAGGTGGGGGTAGACTAAATAAAATAAAAAAAGTAAAATTAAAAGAGGTAGTTAATAATATAGATTGGTATGGATATTTAAATTTTGTTGTTTTAAAGACCATTCCAGTTTTTTGGATTCCTGCTCATACTATTACTTTTTTATTGCCACCACAATATAGAGTATTAACAGCAGCAATTCTTTCTATGGTTTTAGGGGCTATTTTGGCTTTATCTAAACCTAAAAAAAATACTATTTCCCACAAATCTATTGCAAAATGATTTATTTAAGAAGGTGAAAAAATATGGAAAATGAACAAGTGTATTGGATAGATTTTAATTATTTAGAAAATTTTATGATAGACGTTTTTAAGGCAGTAGGTGTGCCAGAAGAACATGCAAAAATTTGTGCTGAAGTACTTATTACATCAGACAAAAGAGGAATTGATTCTCATGGTATAGGTAGATTAAAACCAATTTATTATGATCGAATAAAAGATGGAATTTTAGAAGTGAATACTAAAATTGATATTGTTAAAGAAACACCAACTACCGCAGTAATAGATGGTAATAATGGACTTGGGCATGTTATAGGAAAAAAAGCAATGGAAATAGCAATAGAAAAAGCTAAGGTCTACGGTATGGGAATGGTAGCTGTTAGAAACTCTTCTCATTATGGAATAGCTGGTTATTATGCAACAATGGCTACAGAGCAAGGCATGATAGGTGTTACAGGAACTAATGCTAGACCATCTATTGCTCCAACTTTTGGAGTGGAAAATATGTTAGGTACTAATCCTCTAACTTTTGGAATTCCTACAGATGAGCAGTTTCCTTTTGTATTAGACTGTGCAACATCTACTAGTCAAAGAGGAAAAATCGAAGTTTATGATAGAGAAAACAAAGAACTACCTGAAGGATGGGTAATAGATGAAGAGGGAAATAGTCGTGTAGATACTCATCAAATTTTAAAAGATTTAACAATCGGAAAGGCAGCTCTTACCCCATTAGGAGGTATTGGAGAAGAAACTGGAGGATATAAGGGGTATGGTTATGCTACAGTAGTTGAAATACTATCTGCAGCACTTCAAGGAGGAGCTTTTCTAAAAGCATTAAATGGTTTTGAAGATGGTAAGAAAGTTCCCTATAGATTAGGACATTTCTTTATGGCAATAAATGTAGAAGCTTTTACAGAGCTAGATAGTTTCAAATCTACAACAGGAGAAATATTAAGATCTCTTAGAAACTCTAAAAAAGCTCCTGGAATGGAAAGAATTTATACTGCTGGAGAAAAAGAGTATGAGGCTTGGCTTTATAGAAAAGATAAAGGTGTACCTGTAAATAAAGCATTACAGCAGGATATTTTAGCACTAAAAAAAGAATTGGGATTAAATAATTACAATTTTTCTTTTGAATAAAGTTAACATGGAGAAGGATATGTTTATTGCATATCCTTCTTTTTTTGTATTATATTTACGTAAATTTGAATATAATTTTATGAAAATCCTAATAGTCCAGAATGTATTTGTTGTGGTGAATGTATAAAAGTATGTTCTACCAAGATGCTTAATACTACTTTTAACCTAAAGCAAAAGTCAAAATAAATATTAACCGTTAATTGAGTTCTAAATTTTTACTTAATTGGCGGCTTTTTTATTTAAAATAATATAAAATATTTGAGAAATCGATTAACCAATAGGTTTACCTATTTTGTATCATAATATATATACTTTTACATGATGTAAAATATTATTTTTATTTTAAATAGCTATTTTATTTAATCTGAAAAATTTTTAGTCACCAATATAATAAAATATAAATATTATAGATATACTGCTTATAAATTTAAAGTGTACATTAATATAATTGTTTCTTAGGCATTTTAATTCATAATATAAAATTTACAGTTATAGTTCAAATTAGTTTAAATCAAACTAATTTCACTAATTGATTTTTTCACTAGTAATTATATTGCTAGCTTATATATAAGTTATTGCATAAATTCAAAAAAGAAATCAATTAAAAGCTTTCTCCATATCAATGTTTAATTCTTAATTGTATAAAGAAGAAATGACTTTAACTGTACATTCTTATTGAATAGCCTTAATTAGAGAAGTAAAAGAATAATAATTTAATGTATACATTATTTTTTGGAATTGTTATGTTTATATATTTTTTATTAATTATGGGGATGTGTTTTAATGGAAAAGTACGAAATAATATTAAGATTATTAGTAGCCATGTTTGTAGGTGGAATCATTGGATATGAAAGAGAGTATAAACATAGACCTGCAGGGCTTAGAACTCATTCTTTAGTATGCATTGGTGCTGTTATAATTTCTATGATACAAATATTAATCTCCCAGGATGCTATAAATATTATAAATAGCAATATAGCCTTAAAAGAGGTTCTAAAAGTAGATTTAGCTAGATTAGGGGCACAAGTTATTACTGGTGTAGGATTTTTAGGTGCTGGAACAATAATACATGAGAAAGGATCAGTAAAAGGACTCACAACTGCTGCTTCTATTTGGATTGTAGCTTGCATTGGATTAGCTATAGGCATGGGATATTATTTCTTAAGCATAGTATCATCTATAGTTGTATTTTTAGTATTGGTAAGTTTTGAAAAAATAGAAAAAAGTGCATTGATAAAACTATAAAGATCAAAATAGAAGTAAAATATATAGATAGAGAAGCTGCAATGTCAGCATTATATAAAGTTTTAGCAGATAAGGATATAGAAATTTTAAATGTGGAATGTAAATATAAGGAAGAGTGTAATAAAAACACAGAATACTGCATATACTATGTCTTAATTCCACCATATATCAATATTCTAAATCTTATAGTTGAACTTAGTGCTTTTAAAGAATTTGTAGAAATAAGAGTTATATAAATAATTTAATAGTGTTAAGAATAATAAGGATTAGTTTTGGATAAGGAGAGTTTTTATGAATTATATTATAATTGACAGTATTTCTTTAATTGTACTTATAGTTTCATTGTACATTATAGTTATAACTTTAAAGAGACATGAGGACAAAGAAAGAAAAGTATTAACAATTGAGGAGTGTGAACGTCTAATCGTATGGCGAAATGACCCATTAAGAAAAGTTAATCCTCCAGAAAAACTAGAAAAAATAGTGGAACGAGTTGCTAAGGGAGAAGTTGTAAAGGTTAATAATGAAAAAGTTTATAAAGATATATTAAAAATTATGAGTAGAACAGTAAAATTTAATAATTTAATACTTGTAAGACAGGATAAAAAGTGATATACTTTTTATCAAAGTGAATAAATCTTTAATACGGTCCAGAGAGGCTGCAAGATTAAAAGTATAGTTATTTTTACAGGTATATCATGACTTCTTGCAGTAGCAAGAAGTTTTTTTATTATGTATTACCTTTAAATCAGTTCAGAGAGGCTGAAAAGGGAGAAAGTTAATTTCTCCTTGTCAAAATTAAGGAGGTTTTTTTATGTCACAAAATGTTATTACTAAATCAAATGTTAATAGTCAAGAAAACAAATCATTACTTCAGTCAGCACAAAGATTTGTGCTAGCATTTCAACATTTAATAGCCATGTTTGGTGCAACAGTATTAGTTCCTATACTTACAGGGTTTGATCCATCTATTGCACTGATTGCAGCAGGGTGTGGAACACTTATATTTCATCTATGTACCAAAGGAAAAGTTCCAGTATTTTTAGGTTCGTCTTTTGCATTCATTCCAGTTATTATATCAGTAACAGAGCTACACAATGGTGATCTTAGATATGCTCAAGGCGGTATAGTGATAGCAGGATTTATATATGTAGTTCTTTCACTATTTGTTCGTAAAGTAGGAGTAAATAACATAAAGAAATTTTTACCAGCGCAAGTAGTTGGTCCAATGATAATAGCTATAGGATTAAATTTAATACCAACTGCTTATGATATGGCGTCAGAAAATCTAATAGTGGCAGCAATTACTTTATCAATAGCAGTGTGTATAACATTATTTAGCAAGGGTTTTATAAAGCAATTATCAATTTTGCTAGCAGTAACAGTAGGATATATACTATCATTAAAAATGGGTATAGTAAATACTTCTCTAATATCAGAAGCACCACTGTTTTCAATACCAAACTTTACACTACCTAAATTTGATCTTTCATCAATAGCAATTATAGCACCAGTAGTTTTAGCTGTATTAATGGAGCATGTTGGTGATATCACTACCAATGGTCAAGTGGTTGGAAAGAATTTTATAGAAGATCCAGGCTTAAATAGAACTTTATTAGGTGATGGACTTGCAACAATGTTTTCAGCATTTATAGGAGGACCAGCTAACACAACTTACGGAGAAAATACAGGTGTATTAGCAATAACTAAAAATTATGATCCATCAATAATTAGATTAACTGCAATGTTAGCAATAGTCCTTGGTGTAGTAGCTAAAATAGGAGGATTTCTACAGTCAATACCTGCACCAGTAATGGGTGGAATAAGTTTAATGCTATTTAGTATGATAGCATTAATTGGAGTGAAAACTATTAAAAGTGAAAAAGTTGAATTCAATATTAAAAATATAATAATCATGACTGTTATATTAATAATAGGTATTGGTACAGGGATAATTGAGAAAAAATTTGGATTTATTTTAGGCATACCTGTAACGGAAACTGTTAAAATTTCCGGAGTCAGTTTAGCTGCAATTACTGGAGTAATATTAAATGCAATAATAAATAGAAAAAAATAAAATAGAAGTATATTAAGATGTGCTAAAGATTTAGCACATCTTTTTAATTTGCAGTATAATATGAGAATTAAAAATTTTTATTATAAGTTTTAGTTATTAGTTTGAAGCTTATTTTTATCAATAAATATTATGTTATAATAAGGTATTAAATGAAAAAATAGGGTGGTTTTATAGAGCTAGCAATTATTTCAAATTTAAATAACGAAATTGAAAAAGGTAATAAAAATAGTACTTTCAATCATTATTAAAGTCTATTGCTCTTCAACAAGGGGTGAAGGAAATATAAGGTCAGTGCCTGAGATGAAGAGATATATAGAATTATAGGTAGTGGAACTTTATAAAAGACAGTAATTGAAAAAGCTATGAATGTATTAAAAAGAGGAAAAGCTTTTCATTAATAGAAGGAAAAGAGATATTAAATATGGCTTGTAGAGGAAATGTAGAAGTATATATTAAAGTTTTTATTTTTAAAAATAATTTATTAATAGTTGCATAGGAGCACATTACAATTATAACTTTTAAGTTTATAACAATACTAATTTTACAGGAACTTTACTTATTTTCTTAATATTAAAAGGCTATCATTTACTCTATTTTGTAGTATAATAAGTTATGATAAGTAGCATTAATAGTGAGCTTTATAATAAAATAAACATAGTTAAGTATCAATATTTTCTAAATTTTTCAATTAGGAATCATATATTTTTGCAATTTGTTTCTAATATATTTTTAATAAATCTATAAGTGATAACTAATAATGCAAGCTTATAATTAAAATATCTTCTAGAGATGGAGGTATTAATTTATGAAGATATTAATAACAACAGATACATTTACACCAGTAGTTAATGGAGTTGTAACATCAACTATAAATTTATATAAAGAATTAAAAGCACAAGGAAATGATGTAAAAATAATTACTTTATCAAATAATGGTGAAACGTATATAGATGGAGATGTATATTATTTAAAATCAAAGCCAATATGGGTTTATCCTGAAGCTAGAAGAGCTACATTTTCTATAACTAGTAATAACCTTATAAAAGAAATTATTGATTGGAAACCAGATATTATACATTCGCAGTCTGAATTTTCTACAATGATTATTGCTAGAAAAATAAGTAAAGCTTTAGGTACACCATTAATTCACACATATCATACAATGTATGAGGATTATCTTTCATATTTTTTGAAAGGAAAGGTAATAAATAGAGATAGAGCAGCTAAAATAACAAAAATGTTGTTAGACAAAGTAAATATGGTAATTGCTCCAACAGATAAAACAAAAAATGCTTTAATTAATTATGGAGTAGATACACCAATTAAAGTTATACCAACAGGAATTAATTTATCTCGCTTTATGGTAGAGTTTAGTGAGTATGAAAGAATTAACCTAAGAGAAAGTATTGGTATAAATAAAGAAGATAAGGTATTAGCTTATATTGGAAGAATAGCTCAAGAAAAAAATATTGAAGAAATTATTGAAAATTTTAAGTATATAATTGAAGAGGAAAAGAGGGCCAAGCTTTTAATAGTAGGCGGCGGACCTTATCTAGATGTATTAAAAGAAGAAGCTACTAATTTAAACCTTTTAGATAATATAATTTTCACTGGCATGGTAAAACCAGAGGATGTATATAAATATTATAAAATTTCTGATATGTTTGTTACTGCATCTACTAGTGAAACTCAAGGATTGACATATATAGAAGCATTAAGTTGTGGAACTCCTGTAGTATGTAGATATGATCAATGTATAGAAGAAGTAGTTATAGATGGTTATAATGGATATACTTATAATAGTGAGAAAGATTTCGTATCCTCAATTCTTAACCTTTTAAAGAATGATGATTTAAGGAAAAAGTTTTCTTCAAATGCTTTGAGTAAATCCTATGAATATTCAAGTGAATTATTTGGAATAAGAGTTTATGAACTATATAAAGAAGTTTATGGACAATCAGTAGATATAGATCTATTGGCGGCTAGATAAGACTATGAGAGATTATAATCTCTTATAGTCTTTTATTATGTATATATTTTTGATATGATTTATAGGGAATCTAAAATTTATAAATATATTAGAGATGTATTGATTTCTGGAGGAATAATAGTGAAGCAAAAAGTTAAAAATTTAAAGGAATGTCCTGGTGTATATTTGATGAAAGATAGCTCAAATATAGTTATATATGTAGGAAAATCTAAAAATTTAAAGAGAAGAGTATCTAGTTATTTTGGAAATAAGAATCATAAGAGTAGCAAAGTTCAAAAGCTTGTGAAAAATATTCATGATTTTGAATATATAACTACAGATACAGAATTAGAGGCTTTACTATTAGAATGTAAATTAATCAGAACATATAAGCCAACTTATAATAAATTGTTAAAGAATAATGAAAGATATCCTTATATAAAAATAACTGTTAAAGAAGAATTCCCTAGAATAGTTCTATGTTATGAAAAACATGATGATGGGGAGTTATATTATGGGCCTTTTACTAACTTTAATGCAACTTATCAAGCAGTTAATAGCATAATAGATATAGCTAAAATACGAAAGTGCAGTAGTATATCTAAATCTGCTTGCTTAAATTATAATTTAAATCTTTGTTTAGGAGTTTGCATAAATAAAGATATTAAAAATAAGTATATGAAAGAAATAAAAATTATAATAGATTATCTATCTCTTAAAGATGATAAATTAACAGAAAGATTTAATACTTTAATGGTAAGTTCAGCACTTGAATTAAATTTCGAGCTAGCAGCAAAAATAAGAGATGATTTAGGTAGAGTTAGATATTTAAAACAAGATTTATATAATGTAGAATTATTAAATAGCAATAGAAGGCTAGTTGTTATTGAACATATTGATGAAGATCGTATAAAGATATTTTGTCTATATAACAATGATATATTATATAAGGAAAAATATTTAGTGGATGATATCAACATAAGTTTCATGACAAAAATGATCTTGAGTTTATTTAATACTGGAAATAAGAAATTAGATAATGTAGATTTAAAGGAAATTATAGATGAAGCTATGATAATAAACTCTTATTTAAAAAATAATCATATTGATTATTTTGAAATAAAAGATGATATCATAGATGAAAAAAAATTTGTAATTGAAATAGAAAAATTTATAAAAAAAACTATTCATAAAAAAGGTAGGGTGATACTATGACCTTTGAAAATATAAGTTTATTTGATATGGATAATAGAAATAATGATTCTTCTACACCTTTAGCAGAGAGAATGAAGCCTAAAACTTTAGAGGAATACATTGGACAAGAACATATTTTAGCTCCTGGAAAATTACTTTATAGAGCCATTCAGTCAGATAGACTTACCTCTTTAATATTATATGGGCCTCCAGGAACAGGGAAGACAAGTTTAGCTACAGTAATTGCTAGTAGTACAAAAGCTAATTTTAAATCTATAAATGCAGTTACAAGTAATCTTAAAGAGTTAAGGGAAATAATAGATTTTGCACTAGATGATCTAAAAATGTATAATAAGAAGACAATACTATTTATTGATGAAATACATAGATTTAATAAAAGTCAGCAGGATGCTCTTCTTCCTCATGTGGAAAAAGGAGTGGTAATTTTAATTGGTGCCACTACAGAGAATCCTTTTTTTGAAGTAAACAAAGCTCTTCTATCTAGATCTATGGTTTTTCAATTAAAAATATTAAATGAAAAGCATATAGAAAAACTCATATTAAAAGCATTGGAAGATAAGGATAATGGTTATGGCAATATAAAGATTAATTTAACTAAAAAAGCAATGGAATTTTTATGTATTACATCTAATGGGGATGGTAGAAGGGCGTTAAATGCATTAGAATTAGCAGTTCTGACTACAAATAAAGATAGTGATGGAATAATAAATATTGATTTAGATGTTATTGAAGAATGTATTCAACGAAAACATATCACCTATGATAAAAATAGTGATAATCATTATGATATTATATCTGCTTTTATTAAAAGTATGAGAGGATCTGATCCTGATGCAGCAGTGCATTACCTTGCTAGAATGTTATATGCTGGTGAAGATATAGAATTTATTGCTCGGAGGATTTTAATAGCCGCTTCAGAAGATGTAGGAAATGCGGATCCTTATGCTCTATTAGTAGCAAAAGCAGCAATGGACTCAGTTAAAGTTATAGGAATGCCAGAAGCTAGAATCATATTATCCCAAGCTGTAACCTATATAGCTTCTGCACCGAAAAGTAATGCAGCTTATTTGGCAATAAATGAAGCTCTTAAAGATGTAGAGTATGGAGAAATTGGAGAAGTACCCTTAGCTTTAAGAGAAAAAGGCTATAGTGGAGCAGAGAGATTATATAATAATTCTGATAAATATCTTTATCCTCATGATTATAATAATCATTACGTTAAGCAGCAATATCTACCAGATAAAATAAAGGATAGAAAATATTATAGGCCGACTCAAATGGGTTATGAAAGTAAGTTAAAAGAAAGACTCATAAGATTAAAATCAACAGAAAGTATACAGCATAAGTAAAGTGCTGTATTTTTTATATTATTTAATTTACAATTTCATTATATAGAGTATATACTATACAGTGAATAAAAACTAATAAGTAGTTATTAATTTAGAAGAGAAAATAAGAAATTAATCTAGTTAACTTATAAATATGATAATTAAAATCTTAAATTTAGACATAAAAAAAATCCTCAATTTTAATAGAGAATTGCTTAGATTTATAAATTGTGAATTGAAAAGTCGTGACTTGAGTCACGATGACTTAAAAGTTTAAGTAAAATATTACATTAGTCATTTTGTAAATTTAAAAATACATTATTATAATATGTATTTTCCATTTTCAATTCCAATTTAAAAATTATTGTTTGATGTCTATTAATCTATGCTTTCTTCTAGACATTCTTCAATAACATCTGCAGTTATTATAAAAGTTGTATCTTTCATTTAATTTCCTCCTTTTCAATATTATTTTATTGTTACATTGTATTATAACCTCTTATTCTAAAAAAATCAATAATAAAATATAAACATATATGGACAAATTTTTATCTAGTGGGATGATATTATAAATATAAAACTTTATTATAGCAATCTATATGTTAAAAAGTTTAGTAGGTTTATAAAATAATGTTTAGCCAAAAATTATTTTATCTAAAATAAATTCTTTAGAAACTTAATTTATAAAGGATATATAATACAAATTAAAAAATAATTTGTATTATATATATTAAAATATAAATTCTATGTAATATAATTTGAATAATTGAACATCTTAATTATATATAACTAAATATTGAGGAGGAGTAAAAATGGCTCATAATGAAATATTTAAAATTCAGGATACTCATGGTAATGATGTTGAAATGGAATTAATTGATGTAATTAAGATGGATAATAAAGAATACATTATTGCAGGACCTAAAAATTCCAATGAAGCATATGCTTATAGAGTAACTAGGTTAGGGGAAGAAATACAATATACTTCAATAGGTACAGGCGACGAATTTAATAGAGTTCTTAAAAAATATAATGAAGGATAATAAGTTATGGAGGACAATATGAAAGATAGAAGTGAATTTAAAAAAGAAAATAATAAAGATTATATAAAAAAAGGCGTAAAAACGCAGAATCAAGTTAGTAAAAATCAATTTGTAACTACTATTGAAGAGCCAGCATTAAATGAAAGTGCCTTTGATAAACATAAAGTATCATATTAATACACAGGTGATACATAGATTTTAAACTTAGATATTAACTATATTTATTTTTAAAAATCTAATTTAAAAAACCAAGTCTCATTACTAATATATAGATGTAGACTTGGTTTTCTATATTTATAGTCGTATAATTATGGAAATTATGTGTTGTAAATTCAATAGTTCTAATTATAATATAAAAAATATTAATTATTTTTACATATATATGTACAGATATTAATTTTAGAATTCGTATATCTATATTATACAGGTATTCAATATGAAAACTTGAAATATACTTTGGAAAATAAATTTTCTATAAAACAGCCTAATAACTTAGAAATTAAGAGTTAATAGTTAAGAATGAAGAATTTAGGATGAAATTTACCTTTAATGAATTTTTTAAAATAAAATCTATTTAAAAAATTTCAGAGGCATTGGCTGTGAAGTTTTAACCATAATTCTTCATCTTTAATTCTTAGAAAATAATTTTTGTTATGGAAATTAAAATCATGCATAAGTTAAATTTCCGTTATAGAACGCTATAGTAAGAAGTGTTGAAGTATGAGCTTTTATAAAATCTTTTTAAAAAATAAAAAAGGAGGATATTGGAATATGATTGTCATTGACGGAGTAGTGGGAGTAGGGAAGAGTAGTCTTATGAATATCTTAGCTGAACAGGGATATATACCTTTTGAAGAACCTATAATAGACAACCCCCTCTTAGAAAAGTTTTATTATGATAGACAAAGATATAGTTTTCCATTACAGATATTTTTTCTTAATAAAAGATTTAAAAACATAAAAGAAGCATCAAAATTTGATAAAGCAGTAATGGATAGAAGCATATATGGAGATGTTATTTTTGCTAAAATGTTAAAAGACTCTAAGGAGATGTCTGTAGAAGAATTTAACCTATACATAGAGTTATTTGAAAATATGTTAGAGCACTGCATGCCGCCTAAACTATTAATTTATCTAGAAGTAACAGTAGATGAGGCAATAAGAAGAATTAATAAAAGAGGAAGGGACTACGAAAAAATAGTTGAAAGAGAATACTGGGAAAGATTAAATGATAATTATAGAGAATACTTTAATGAATATAATATATCTCCAATTTTAAAGATAAATGTAGATAATTTAGATTTTGAGAATAATATAGAGGATAGACAATATCTATTATCATTGATTTATAATAAATTAAAATCTATAAAATAAAAGGTCTGCCTTAAACGGGAGGACCTTTTATTTATAGAATAAATTATTTTATAATACACAAAATAAAAAAGAATATTAGAGTTAAGGGAGATAGAATATGAAGAAAAAATTAGATTCAAATATACTGTTAGTTTTGTTTATCATAGTTTTTACTCTAATAGCTATAAGTTATAAAAATATATATATAAACTTTTTAGAAGATAAGAATAGTAATATTAAAGATGTTATGAATGAAAAAAGATCTGTATTGTTTTACAAAGAAGAGGATATTAGAAATTTATCAAAGATAATAAATGATAAAAAAGCTAAAAAAGAAAAATTAAATAAGATATTAATAGAAAAAGAAGAGCAACTAAGAATTCTACAAAGAAATCAATGAGGTATAAATATATTATGAAAAAGAAAACATATGTAGTTCTTATAGTAATAGTATTAGTTATAACAGAAGTATTTATGGTATCTTATAGTATTAAAAATGATAAAGAAATAAATATATTAAATCAAATTATTTCTCAAAATAGTAATAATATAAATACATTAGATGCTAAGATATACTCAGCTGATATAAAAATTGAACAGTATAGAGGACTAGAGAATAGTATTGATAAGGAAATTAAAAAAATAGAAGAGCAAATTAATTCTTTAGATGAAATGATAAAAATAGAGGAAAAGAAACAAATTGAAAAAAAAGAAAAGCAAAAAGCGTTAATAAATAGCATACAAAATTATAGCGGTAATAAAATTACTGAATATTATGTAGCAAATATTCCTAATAGAAAAGTAGCATATTTAACTTTTGATGATGGTCCAAGTAAAAATAGTATAAAGATATTAGATACCTTAAAAAAATATAATATTAAAGCTACATTTTTTGTAAATGGGAGAGAAGATGAATTTTCCCATAAAGTTTATGAAAGAATTATAAAAGAAGGGCATACATTGGGTAATCATACTTATAGTCATGATTATAGTTACATCTATAGTAATATGAACAATTTTGCCGAAGATTTTAATAAGCTTCAAAAATTAATAAAATCTAATTATAATTATGAAATAAAGATTGCACGATTTCCTGGTGGAAGCAATAATACTATAAGTGAAAATTATCACTATAATATTATGAAAGATTTAAGTAAATTTTTAATTGCTAGTGGATATACATATTTTGATTGGAATATTGATTCTAATGATGTTGCATCTATAGCTCCAAGTAGAGATTACATAATAAGCTCTGTATTAGAAAATTCTAAGGATACAAATTCTGCAATAATATTAATGCATGATAACATAATGAAAACTTCTACGGTAGAAGCGTTACCATATATAATTGATGGTCTAATTAGCCAAGGGTATGAGTTTAGTTCATTAGATCCATCACAGTATACAATTCAATTTTTGAGAGCTGTTTATTAATAATTTGTTTTATAATAATAGAAATTAGTATATGATATATACAGGGATTCAATATGAAGACTTAAAATATACTCTAAAAAATAAATTCGTTATAAAATAGTTTAACCTTTTGAAAATTAAGAATTTAGAGTGAAATTTAGCTTTAATGAATCTTTAAGATAAAATTTATTTTAAAAAATATGAAGATTTTATTGGTTGGACTTTAAATATAATTAGTATTTTAAATTATTAATTATTACTTCATATATAGAAATAATATTATTATAAAATGGTAAGTTTAAACAAAGGGATGATATGGGTGGAAATAAATATAAAATTGCCTTTAGAGGTGGAACTAATAATTAATACATTATATAAAAATGGATTTGAAGGATTTGTAGTAGGTGGATGTGTACGAGATAGTCTATTAGGATTAGAGCCTAAAGATTGGGATATTACTACTAACTCTACTCCATATCAAACTAAAGAATTATTTAATTCCTTAGGATATAAAGTAGTAGAAACAGGAATACAGCATGGTACTGTTACAGTAATTATAAATAGAATACCTTATGAGATTACTACTTATAGAGTAGAAGGGGATTATATAGACAATAGAAGACCGTCTAAAGTTTATTATACTAGTAAATTAGAAGAAGACTTAAAGAGACGAGATTTTACTATTAATACATTTGCTTATAACTATAAAGTAGGCTTAGTAGATTGCTTTAATGGTATAAAAGATTTAAACTGTAAAAGAATTAAAGCAGTAGGGGATGGAAATGAAAGATTTCACGAAGATGCATTGAGGATGTTAAGAGCTATAAGATTTAGTAGTCAGTTAGGTTTTTCTATAGATGATCACACAGAAGAGGCTATAATAAATAACAGTAAATTACTTAAGAATATCAGTATAGAAAGAATTAGAGAAGAATTTAAGAAAATACTAATTTCTGATATTCCATCAAAAGGAATAAGAAAACTAATAGAATTGAATCTTATGGAGTATATAATACCTGAATTAATAGAGTTAGTAGATTTTAATCAAAAAAGTAAGTATCATGATAAAGATATTTTTAATCATGTAATGGTGGCTCTAGATAACACTAATAATGATTTTAATTTAAGATTAGCTACATTATTACATGATATAGGTAAACCGAGTACATTTACTATTGACAATAGTGGTAGAGGGCATTTTTATGGTCATGAGCTGATAGGAGAGAAACTTACAATAGGAATACTTAAAAAATTGAAATTTGATAATAATACAATTAATAGAGTTTCAAAACTAGTAAAAAACCATATGAAAGTTCCTAAAATAGAGAAGCCAATAAAAATTAAAAAATATATAAATGAAATAGGTGAAGAAAATTTAGATATTTTATTTCAATTGATGATTGCTGATAGAAAAGCTTCTTCTCCTGAATATAGAAAATATGATGATATATTAAAACTTAAAAGAACTTGCGATGAAATAATTAACAGTAAAGAACCTTTAACTCTTAAGGATTTAAATATAAATGGAAAGGATTTGATTTTATTAGGAATAGCTGAAGGAGAAAATATAGGTATATTACTCAAACATTTATTGGAGTTAGTTCTTGAGAAGCCTAATTTAAATACTAAAGAAATACTATTACAAGAAGCTAAAGTCTATGCAAAGAACTATTTGTAAATAATACTAGTATAGTATATAATAGGAATGTATTTTTACTTTGAAAGGAGATAATTATGGAAGATAAAAAAATAATAACAGTATTAGACGCTGAAACTAACGAAAAAATAGAATTAGAATTGGTTGAAGAAATTAATTTAAATGATATGAAATATGTGTTATTAGCACCAACAGATAATGATGAAGATGCCTATATATATAAAATAGTTAATGTTGATGGTAAAGATACTTATGAAATGGTTGAGAATGAAGAAGAATTTAATGCTGTAGTAGAAGAGTATGATAAATTATTTGATGAAACAATGAATGAATAAAAGAAAAACATCTAGTAATTCTAGATGTTTTTTGTTTTATGGTAATAACTTAAATTCATATCCTTGTGCTTTTATTTCTTTTATAACTTCATCTAATATTTCAGTATTGGTCTTTGATACAGCATGCACTAACATAATACAGCCATTATGAACACCATTTAACATAGTTTGTTTTGCAGTGCTAGGATTAGGTTGATTATTTACATCCCAATCATGATAAGCAAAACTCCAAAATATAGTCTTATATCCTAAATTTTTAGTCATAGCTAAACTTTTCTCTGAATATTCACCCATAGGTGGTCTAAAAAATTTAGGCATATCTTGACCAGTAATAGCTTTAAATTTGTCTTCAACATCTTTAAATTCGTTATTAAATTTAGTTTCATCTCCAGTCACTGTAGGCATAGATGGATGGGTATTGGAATGATTGCCTACAATATGACCTTCATCTACCATTCTTTTTATTAGTTCAGGATTACCCTTAACATATGGAGAAGTAACAAAGAAAATCGCTTTAACATCATTGGCTTTTAATGTATCTAATATTTTTGATGTATAACCATTTTCATATCCTTCATCAAAAGTTAAATATATAACTTTTTCGTCAGTATTGCCTACATATAATGCATCATACTTGTTTAAATCAAATTTTATATCATTGTTTACTTCTGGAGTTGTATGATTTTTATTTGGCTTATACCACCAACTAATTTTAGTATTATCTAAATTTGTATCAATTTTATTTATGCTAGTTTCGTTTTTTTTGTCAGGAGAAGATGAATTGTTTTCAGTAGGATTATTCACCTCTTTTTTTTCAAGTTTTGAATCAGGCTTGTCATTGTCCTTTTCTACTAAACTTTTATTTTCTTTTTTAAAGTCATCTTTATTCTCTTTTTTCTCTATAGGTTTTGTTGTTGCTACTATTGATTCTTCATTAATTTTAGAGGTCTTATCTTGTATATTTTCATTAGTTGAACAACCAAATAGTGTTAGTGCAAGAGCTAAACATAAAGTTAAAATTTTTACTTTGTTCATATAATAATCTCCTTTCTCTAAATAATATTAACTCTTACTATTTAATACGAATATTTATTTAAAAAATACAGTATTTTATTTAAATAAAATACTTATTATAGTTTTAGCAATAGGTAATAATATATGCAAATAATATTAAACCAACTTTTGGTTAAATATTATTATAGAAAAATAAACATAATAAAATTAATAGAAAGGAGAGAGAGTATGGACATAAATTTTATTAATAATTTTCCTAAAAAACTTCAACCTCAACATCAAAATAAACAACCTGGTATTGAATCATTGATGAATCCACTACCTATATATGATGACGAAAGCTACATACCATCGAATAAACTAAAAGATAAAGTAGTATTAATTACAGGAGGAGATAGTGGAATAGGGAGAGCAATTTCCGTATTATTTGCTAAAGAAGGAGCTAAAATAGCAATTTCTTATTTAGATGAAGAAGAAGATGCTGTGGAAACAAAAAACATAATAGAAAAATATAATGGTCAATGTGTTTTACTCCCAGGAGATATAGGTGAGGAACAAGTTTGTAATAATGTAGTTGAAGAAACTATAAAATCTCTAGGCAAGATAGATATACTTATAAATAATGCAGCAGAACAACATGTACAACAAAAAATTGAGGATATAACTAAGGAGCAATTAGAAAGAACATTTAAAACTAATTTATTTAGTATGTTTTATATAACTAAAGCAGCATTAAAATATATCCCACTTGGAGGAAATATAATTAATACAGCATCTATAACTGCCTATGAAGGACATAAGACGTTAATTGATTATTCTTGTACGAAGGGGGCAATTGTAACTTTTACTCGCTCTATGGCATTATCTCTTCAAGATAAACAAATTAGGGTAAATGCAGTAGCCCCAGGACCAGTTTGGACTCCTTTAATTCCAGCTAGTTTCAACGAAAGTGAAGTGGGACAATTTGGAAGTAATTCTCCAAGTAAAAGACCAGGTCAACCATTAGAATTAGCAGGAGCTTATTTATATTTAGCTAGTGACTTATCATCTTATGTATCTGGAGAAGTAATTCATGTTAACGGCGGAACAATAATAAATGGATAAAATAAATAATTATTTAATTAACAATTTCAAAAAAGAATTTTTTTAAAAATTCATATTAAATTAAATTTAATTTTATAATATAACAATGTAATACATATTCATAAATAATAAAATTAGCTTAATCGTTATTTGAATACTTAAATAATAATTCTTAAAAAAAGTTAATTAAAAAAAGCCTTCATTTTTATGAAGGCTTTGAATTTTTAATAAATTAAGCGTGATTAGATTGTTTTTCTACTAATCTTAATTTCCTTGCTTTAAGTCTAACCTGTGGCTCTTTTGGAAGAGCAAATCTTGGAATAAATCTATCTAGACCAGTAAGAGTAAGTATTAATATGGAAAATACAGCTATAAATGCCATAAAGTTGTATTGAATTATTTCCATAGCTTTAAATTCGTGTAATGGATATATAGCAGAAGCTATACCTACATAAAAGGTCATATATACATGCCATGGAAATAATTGAGAACCAAAAACTCCAAGTGCATCAGAGAAGGTAGCATTTCTTAAACGAAGTTTATACATTGACTCTTCATCACCTTCAACATTTTCATCAACTATTTCTTTGATGATTGGTCCAATTGTAACTATTTGAGCCATCTCATCTGCAAGAGCAGCATTTCCTAAAATAGAAAGACATCCGTTCCAGAACATAAGTTGTCTTATATTTCTAGATAATTTAACAACTAACTTTGATATAGGTTGGAAAGCATTCATTTTTGACATCAGCCCTCCAAAGGCGCCAACCCACATCATCATAACTATAACCCATCCACCAGCTTCAGCAAATCCGCCTTTAACTAATTCCAAAAATGCAGGTACTGATTCTACAGTTCCAGCTAATAAACCAAGCAATAATGAAGAAATTATTCCTATTGCTAAGCAAGCAAGAGTTTGTATACCTTTAACAGCAGCTGCAATAACTAAAATTAGTGGAATAATCATATAATATGGTACTCCAGTTTTAACTTGATTTAATAAGTCGATAGCTACTGGTTTTTCTCTTTCTAGAACGGTCCAAACCTCACTAGGTATTGCATTAATCGCATCAGAAGCATTTGTAACAGTTGTAGGTAAGTCCATAACTAAACTTGCAACATAGAACAATATAGCTGTAATGATTAAACAAATTACTGACCAAGCTCCTTGATGTCGTATTCTATCGATGACTTCAACCTTTTGAATCCCGGAACTAACTACCGTAGTATCAGATATAAGGCCGATATTATCTCCAAAACATGCACCACCAGCAATTGCGGCTGTAGTTAATACTATACTTCCATCAACTATATGACATAGCCATAAAAATATCGGAGCACAAGCTGCAAAGGTCCCCCAAGAAGTACCGGTAGCAACGGATAATACAGATGTAACTAAGAAACCGGTTACAGCAACTGTACGTCCGTTTAATCCTAGATTTAGAGCTAAATTAACGATTGAAGCACCAACTCCAGTAGACATAAATGCTGATGCCATTGCGTAAGCAAGCATTAGTATAAAGAATACTAACTGCATACTTTTAACATTATCAACAGCGCAATCAACTATTTCGTCGAATTTTAGTTTTTCAGTTAACCTTGCAATAAGTGCTGCGTAAATCGTTGCTATTGGTGCTGCAAGTAATGCATCCACCTTTAACATCATAAGTCCTGCCATTACAAAGACAGGTGAAAGCTTTAATAATGCTAACATAAAAAAATCCCCCCTGATAAACTTTTGTTAAACCACTAACTTAAAAAAAAGTAATTGATTTATTGAATGAAAAATTTCATTCTTTAAGTTATAGGTAAATTATAAAACCTTTTTGTTAAAAATTCAACATATTTTGAAAATTAAGATAAATAGTTTTTAGAATATTAATTTTATTGTAAAAAAATTCAAAATAGTGGACTAATAATTGTTATTTTTTCTACAATTATTAAAAAAATAATAAAAAAAGCATTAAAACTAATTTATAGTCTTAATACTTTTAGAAAATTATTAATAATCAGATGTAATTTTACTATCTTTATTTATTATAGCTATAGATGCACTAGCACCTATTCTATTTGCACCAGCTTCTATAAACTTCAGTGCATCTTCTGTTGTTCTAACTCCACCAGAAGCTTTAACACCTATCTGAGGGCCAACTACTTTTCTCATTAATTTAATATCTTCTACAGTTGCACCACCAGTGCTAAAGCCAGTTGAAGTTTTGACAAAATCTGCACCTGCTTCCACAGAAAGTTCACAAGCTTTAATTTTTTCTTCTTCTGTTAATAAGCATGCTTCTATTATAACTTTAATTATAGCTTTATCTTTAGCAGTTTCTACAACTTCTTTTATATCTTTTAATACTAGGTCATAATTTTTATCTTTTAATGCACCTATATTTATAACCATATCAATTTCGTTTGCACCTAATTCAATAGCTCTAGCTGTTTCGAAAGCTTTTGCTTTTGAATCCATAGTCCCTAGGGGAAAACCTACCACTGTACAAACTAAAACACCTGAATCTTTTAATTCATCTGATACAAATTTTGTATAACAAGAATTAACACAAACAGATTTGAACTTATATTCTTTAGCTTCATCACATATTTTTTTTACTTGTTCTATAGTAGTATCTGCTTTTAATATTGTGTGATCAATCATTGAAGCAATATTCATTTATAAAACCTCCATTATCTAATAAGACACTAATTTTAGTGCTTTTGAAAAATTTAATATACCCCATAGGGGTATATTAATATAATAAGTTAAATTATAGCAATAGTCAATAGTTAGCTTACCTATCTACAAAAGGTATGTTTCCATAGGTTAAATTATATAAATTTATAATAGTTTATCCATATGATAAAAATAATATTAACCATATATAGATAAACTATCTAAAAAGCTAATATATAACTAATAACTCCATCATTAAATATTTCAACTAAAAACTTTAGTCAATGATTAATGTAAACTTAAATAATTTAATAACATAATTATATGAATTAATATATTAAATTTAGAAGTGATACATCTATATTAGAGCTTAAAAATTAATATCATCTAATATTTTAAATAATTCACTGTACTTATCTAATTTTGTCTTATCTTCAATTTTAAATCCTGAATTAAAGAAAGTGATATTACCATTACCTTCATTTAAAGAGTTCATTTCTTTCAGTGTTCTTTTTAGATTTTTTACAGTACCAATGTTTCCATCAATTATGTTAGTGTTTGATGGAAGCAATTTTTTAAACATATTTTTATAGAAAGAAAAATGAGTACATCCTAATACAATAGTCTCGTAATTATTTAAATCATATTTAGTTAATTGATCTTGAAGATAAGGTAATACTATTTGTTCATTAAACTCAAATTTTTCCGAAAATTGAACTAATCCTGGAAGAGGTAGCAAATCAACAATATGTTCATTATCTAATTTAGTAATAAGGTGCTGTAATTTTTCTTCCTTTAAAGTTAAAGCGGTAGCAGTTACTAAAATTCGTTTACCTGAATCGTTATTTCTTTCAACAGCAGGTTTTATGGCAGGTTCCATGCCTATGATTGGAACATTATATTTAGCTCTTAAATCTTCTATTGCTACGCTTGTACCAGTATTGCAGGCAACAACTATTGCTTTAACTTTTTGATTGATAATAAATTCTATAGCATCAAAAATATATTTTTTTACTTCGTTTTTAGGTTTTGGCCCATATGGAACATTTAAAGTATCCGCATAATACAGATAATCTTCATGAGGTAAAATTTTTAATGCTTCATGTAATACAGTAATACCCCCAATACCAGAATCAAAAAATCCTATCTTCATTCTTATTCCTCCAATAAGTAAAGTTTTTAATATATATGCAATTTTATTATAATACAAAATGAATTTTATTGCTTTATATAATTTAACTATTTTTCGGCAAATATAAATTAATTTAGTTATTTTGAGAATTACTTTAATACATTGTAATAGTACAAGGGTTAAAGTTATATGTGTTTTCTTTAAGAAAAAGAATAATATGATATTATTTGTGGGATAGGGGAAAAACTAAGGTTCTAGCCTATAGAATTTTAAATATAATAAAAAGTAGAAGCCACTTATATGACTTCTACTTAGTTAGAATATTAAATTTTCTTTATCATTTCAAATGTAAAAGGGTCCTTATTAGATTTTTTATTTAATCTGCCTGATAGGCAGTAGGATAATAACAAGAAAATAAATCCTACAGCACTACCGTATAATTCATAGTTTTTCATTCCTAAAGATTTAAATAATACTATTCCACCTATAAGACCTAATAAAGTCATTACAGTCGGGAAAAAATATGCCCAAAAGGTCATTTTAGAAAATGTTTTATCTTGTATAGAAACTAACACGTCATCACCAACAGAGGCATTTAAAGTATTTTCTATGCTTATAAGTACCATATCAGAAGGGCAGCCAGATTTACATCCAGAACAATTACCGCCGCAACCTGACTTTTTAACAAAAGTAACTTCAGCAATGTCGCCGTTTACTTTTTTTATACGTCCTTTTTGCTCCATGCTATCACCTCAAAAGAATTCATTCTAACTTTAATAATAAAAGACTTACAATTGTAAGTCTTTTATTATTTATATTATATAACTAATTTGCCACCTCAGCAACTTTAGGTTTACGTAAATTCTCAATTGAATTTTTAGGACATTTGTTTGAACAAATACCACAATTTACGCATTTATCGTAATCAATTACTGGTAAGTTGTTTTCCATAACAATTGCTTCTTTTGGACAGTTTTTTGCACATAATGAGCAAGTTATACAACCTACAGAACATACGTCTATAACTTCTTTGCCTTTAGCTTTTGAATTACATTGTACACGAACTTTAGAATTCTTTGGGAGAATTCCGATAATACCTTTAGGGCAAGCGTTTACACAAGCACCACAGGCAACACATTTATCTTCTATAATTCTAGCAACGCCATCAACAATTTCTAAGGCATCAAATTGACATACTTTAACACAGCTTCCTAGGCCTAAACAACCATCTATGCAAGCTTTTGAACCATTACCAGGTACATTCATAGCTTCATTACAATCCTTTATTCCAAAGTATAAGCTTTTTTCTTTAGCAAGATTACAAGTACCTTTACATCTTACATAAGCCACTTTAGGCTCACTTTCTTCAAGAGATACACCTAAAATATTAGATATTTTTTCAGCACAAGCTGAACCACCAGGTGAACATAAATTAGGAGCTGCTCCTTCAGATACTACAGCTTCTGCATATGCATCACAACCAGCGAAACCACATCCACCACAGTTTGCTCCAGGTAAGCAATCTCTTACTAAAGGGATTCTTTCATCAACTTCAACTTTAAATTTATCGTTAGCATATCCAAGTAGTAAACCAAATAGAAGTCCAAGACCACCAAGGCTTAATACAGGATATAAAATTGCTTTTAATTCCATTAAAAGACCTCCTTATATAAGACCATTGAATCCAAAGAAAGCAATTGCCATAAGACCAGCAGTTACTAGTGCAATCGGTAATCCTTTGAATGCTTCAGGCATGTCAGTATTTTCTTCCATACGCTCTCTAAGACCAGCTAAAAGAACTATGGCAAGCATATATCCTAAAGAAGCTCCTAAACCATTAACTATAGCTTCAAGTAAGTTATATCCTTTTTCCATGTTTAAAACTGCAATACCAAGTACAGCACAGTTTGTTGTTATAAGTGGTAAGAATATACCAAGAGCTCTATATAATCCAGGGTTAGTCTTCTTTACAACTATTTCAACAAATTGTACTAATGATGCGATAACAAGCACAAATGCTAAAGTTGATAAATACTCTATGTTAAGTGGTTTTAATATAAACATATTTACAATGTAAGTAATAATTGAAGATAAAACAATTACAAAGACAACGGCAAAACCCATACCTTTAGCAGTTTCTGTCTTTTTTGATACCCCTAAGAATGAACATATTCCTAGGAATTTAGCTAATAATACGTTATTAACAAGTAACGCACTTAAAAATATACCTAAAAGTTCCAAATTCATTCACCTCTCTATTGCTTATTTTATAGCTTCAGCGCTTTTTTCTTTAGATATTTTAACTTTATTCATTTTAGATATTTTAACTTGATTCATTATTGAAAGTAAAATTCCTAGAGTTATGAAAGCACCAGGTGCTAATTGCATAATTCCCATTGGTTCGTATGAACTTGGAAGTATTTGAATTCCATATATTGTTCCAGCACCTAATAATTCTCTTATACATGATAATACTGTTAGAGCTAATGTAAAGCCTAGTCCCATACCTATAGCATCAAATATAGAACTCACTACAGAATATTTAGATGCATAAGCTTCAGCTCTACCTAAGATTATACAGTTAACAACTATAAGAGGTATAAATATACCTAAAGACTTGTAAAGATCCGGTAAATAAGCTTGAACTAAAAATTGTATCAAAGTAACGAAACTAGCTATTATAACTATAAAAGCTGGAATTCTTATTTTATCTGGAATAAGTTTTCTAAGTAAAGAAATAACTGCATTTGAACCAATTAGAACAGCAGTAGCTGCAAGCCCCATACCTATAGCATTTTTAACGCTACTTGTAACAGCCAAAGTAGGGCACATAGCTAGAACTTGTACAAAAACAGGGTTTTCTGTAAATAATCCAGTTTTCAATCTTTCTATAAGTTTCTTCATGATTACTGTGCTCCTTTCAATTGTTCGTTAAATGCTTTTGTTGCAATGTTTACACCATCAGCAACTGCCTTTGATGTAATTGTGGCACCAGAGATAGCAGTAATTTGATCATCTCCTGAAGCATCACCTTTAACAACAGTTAATTCACTATCTGCTTTCTTTTCTTTAAATTTATCAGTAAATTCAGGTTCTTCTGCCTTGGCTCCAAGTCCTGGAGTTTCAGTATGTGATAATATTTTTATCCCTTTTACTGTACCATCAGATGATATTCCTATCATCATATTAATAGGACCACCATATCCACTAGTAGAAACATTTATACAATATCCTACGTTTGCTCCACCTTTAACACCGCTTTGTACAGCTACAATTTCAGGTGTTGAACCATTATCAAATTTAAATTCTTGAAAATCTTCTGCATCTGGAAGTATCTCTCTCATTGCAGCATTTTTTTCTTCTTTTTCTTTAGCCATAATCGGCCCCATTGTTACGGAATAGGCAATTCCTAAAATTATCCCAGCAATAGCTGTGATTACAAGAAGTATTCCACCTAGTTTTAAATTCTCTTTCACTTATTTTACCTCCCCGAACGCACGTGGCTTTAAAAATTTATCAATCATAGGTACAAACAAGTTCATGATTAATATTGAATAAGATACACCTTCTGTATATCCTCCAAATATACGTATTACTGCAGTTAAAATACCACAACCAATACCAAAAACTATATGACCTTTTTTAGTCATTGGAGAAGTGGTGTAGTCGGTAGCCATGAAACAAGCACCTAAAATTAATCCACCTGAGAACATTTCTACTAAAGCTTGTTGTGCGACAAATCCGTCTCTTCCAAATTTTCCGAGTATTAGTGTTAGTATAAAAGTAGTTGCTATATAACTTACAGGTATGTGAAGTTTAATAACTCTTCTATAAAGTAAATAAGCAAATCCTATTAATAATGCTAGTGCTGAAGTTTCACCTATACATCCACCAACATTACCTATAAACACATCCCAAAGTTCAGGCATTGCACCGCCGCCATTTTTAAATATTGCTAATGGAGTAACTGTAGCTATGCCATCTAAAGTCCATGTTGTCATATGAACTGGATATGCAGATAATAAAAATGCTCTTGCAGCTAAAGCAGGGTTAACTATATTTTGTCCAATACCCCCAAAGAAGCATTTAACCACTATGATTGCGAATGCACTTCCAACAATAGCTACCCATATAGGGGTTGTTGGTGGCATATTGAATGCTAATAATATTCCAGTAACAACTGCACTCAAGTCATATATTTTAATTGGTCTTTTAGTAATCTTTTGAAATAAATATTCAAATGCTACACATGAAATAACACAAGTAGCAGTAACTATTAAAGCACCAACTCCAAAGAAATATATTCCAGCAGCTAGAGCAGGTAATAGTGCAATAATAACATCTCTCATTATAGTACTAACAGTTTCTTTTGACTTTATATGAGGAGATGATGATACCGTATATAATTTATCTGACATACTATTCATCTCAATTTCTTTTGACTTTATATGAGGAGATGATGATACTGTTTGTAATTTATCTGACATATTATTCACCTCAATTATTTATTTTTTCTTTCTATTATTTAGTATTACTCTTTTTCCTTCACGACAAGTTTGAGTTAAATGACGTTTAGCAGGACAAACATAAGTACAAGCACCACACTCAATACAGGATAATCCATTGCTACTCTCAAAACTTTCAAAATCTCCTCTAATTACATAACTATTAAGTTTAGATGGTATTAAGAACATAGGGCAAGCCTCTACACACTTTCCACATCTAATACAGTTAGACTCTTCTGTAAGTTCTGCTTGTTTTGCAGTTAGCGATAATACCCCAGAAGTTCCTTTTATAACAGGTGTATCTAATGTAATAAGGGTTGTACCCATCATTGGACCACCAGAAATTATCTTAATTGGCTCTTCATTAAAACCATTACAAGCTTCAACTAACTCATTTATTGGAGTTCCTAATTTAACTCTTAAATTCTTAGGAGTTTTTATTGCTTCACCAGTAACTGTAACTACTCTTTCAGTTAAAGGTTTACCTGTAGATAGAACATTTCCAATTTCATATGCAGTTGCAACGTTTTGAACTATACATCCTACATCAGCAGGTAGCTTTCCAGTAGGCACTTCACGTTTAGTGATGGCATAAATTAATTGCTTTTCAGCTCCCTGAGGATATTTAGTTTTTAAAGGTTTAACCTCTATATTTTTTAGTTCTGCAACGGCAGATGACATAATTGAAATAGCATCTTTTTTATTATCTTCTATACCTATGTAGCATTTTGCATTTGGAAACATGTAAGATAGTATTTTAACTCCCTCAATAATTTCCTTGTAGTTTTCTACCATTAATCTGTAGTCACAAGTTAAGTAAGGCTCGCATTCTGCGGCATTAATTATAATGCTATCAATTTTTTTATCGCTACCTGGAGATAATTTTACATGAGTAGGGAAGCATGCTCCACCTAATCCAACTACACCAGCTTCATTAATTATAGAAATTATTTCTTCATTATTTAGCTTTGTGTAATCATGACCTGTAGCTTCAATTTCTTCATATAATCCATCATTTTCAATAATAACAGACATAATTTTTCTACCATTTGTATGAAGCATTGGAGCAACATTTTTTACAGTTCCAGAAACGCTTGAATGTATTGGAGAAGAAACAAATCCTGCAGCCTGTCCAATTTTTTGACCTACAAGAACTCTATCTCCTTTATTTACTATTGGTTTACATTCACCACCAATATGCTGAGACATAGGAAAGACTAAATCTCCCTTTGGAAGTAATCTTTCAATTGCACTATTTTCAGTTAAGTGCTTTCCGTGTGGGGGATGAATTCCACCTTTGAAAGTTAAAAGTCCCATAATGACCCTCCTTTTGTTATAAATAATACAAATTTTCATAATTTATTATACCGCTTAAATATGTAAGGTGCAATAATTATAAGCAATATAGAGAAATTTGTAAAATATATTAGTGATTTTTTTATATATTTTTAAAATAATTAAATAAATTTAAAAAATAAGTGGAAAAATAAAAAAATAATTTAAAAATCTTGTTGATATTTTTAACAAAGGTATGATAAAATAAAATTAAATTATAAACAATTGTTTATGAAATAAGCATAAGATTAGGAGGTTTAAATGACAAAGCGGGAAGAAGAAATATTAAATTTAATAAAATCTAACCCTTTAATATCTCAAAATGAACTAAGTGAAGTTTTAGGAATTACTAGATCTTCAGTAGCAGTTCATATTGCAAATCTTATTAAAAAGGGATATATATCGGGCAAAGGTTATATAATTAATGATGAAAATTTTGTCACTGTAATTGGTGGTGCTAATGTAGATATTTTGGGATTTTCGTCTAATGAATTAAGATACAGAGATTCTAATATTGGAAATATAAAAGTTTCATTAGGTGGAGTAGGAAGAAATATATCAGAAAACTTAGTTAGACTTGGAATTAATACTAGATTAATAACTGCAATTGGTGATGATATCTATGGTATAAAAATATTAAATGAATGTAGAGATATAGGTATTGATTTAGAACATAGTTTAAAATTAGAAGGATATGATTCATCAGTATACATGTCAATTTTGGACTCAAGTGGAGATATGCATGTAGCTATATCACAGATGGATATTTTAGATAATATGTCTATTGATTTTATAAAACAAAAGAAAAATGTAATTGAAAGTTCAAAGATATGTATTATAGATACCAACCTTCCTAAAGAAATTATTGAATATATAGTAAATAATTTTAAAGATACAAAATTTTTCTTAGATACCGTTTCTACTGAAAAAAGCAAAAAAGTTAGAGATATTATTGGAAGATTTCATACTATTAAGCCAAATAAATATGAAGCAGAAATATTATCTGGCATAAAGATTAATAGTAATGAAGATTTACCAAAGGTATGTGATTACTTCTTAAATAAAGGAGTAGAAAGAGTATTTATCTCTCTAGGAGCAGAAGGAGTTTACTATAAAGATAAGTTTACATCTAAATATGTACCTAATTCTAAAATAAAAGTAGTTAATTCAAATGGAGCAGGAGATGCTTTTATTGCTGGGTTAGTTTATAGTTACCTAAATAATTTTGATGTTGATAATACTATAAAATTTGCTATGGGATGTTCTTATTTGGCACTATCCCATGAAAATACAATTAACCCTAATATAAATTTAGACAGTGTTAATGAAAAATTAAAGGAGATGGAATTATGTTAAAAAACTATTTAGAAATAAGTGAAGAAGTATCAAAAGCATTAAGTGAGGGAAAACCAGTGGTAGCATTAGAATCTACAATAATATCTCATGGTATGCCTTATCCAAAAAATGTTGAAACTGCACTAAATGTAGAAAAAATAATAAGAGAAAATGGTGCTGTACCTGCAACTACAGCTGTATTAAATGGAAAGATAAAAGTTGGATTATCTGCTGAAGAAGTAGAATATTTAGGAAAAGCTAAAAATGTTATTAAAATGAGTAGAAGAGATATGCCATTTATAGTAGCAAATAAATTAGATGGAGCAACAACAGTAGCAGCTACTATGATAATTGCACAATTAGCAGGAATTAAAGTTTTTGCTACAGGTGGAATAGGTGGAGTTCATAGAGGAGCACAAGAAACTTTTGATATATCTGCAGATTTAGATGAATTAGGAAAAACTAATGTAGCAGTAGTATGTGCTGGAGCAAAGTCTATATTAGACATAGGTTTAACACTAGAATACTTAGAAACAAAAGGAGTTCCTGTTTTTGGATTTAAAACAGAAGAATTACCAGCTTTCTTTACTACTAAATCTGGATTCAAAGTAGATTACAGAATTGATAGTGAATTAGACTTAGCTAAAGCTTTAAAAGCTAAATGGGATTTAGGGTTACAAGGAGGAGTAGTTGTAGCTAATCCAATACCTAATGAATACGCTATGGATTTTGATAAAATAAATAATGCTATAAATGATGCTGTAAAAGAGGCAGAAGAAAAGGGCATAAAAGGTAAAGAAAGTACGCCTTTCTTATTAGGTAAAGTTAAAGAAATTACTGAAGGACAAAGCTTAGAAGCAAACATTCAACTTGTTTACAACAATGCAAAATTAGGTGCAAAATTAGCTGCTGAGCTTAGCAATTTAAAATAGAATATAATTTATAAAGAACCAGATTTATAAATATAATAATTTGTAAATCTGGTTCTTTTATATACTTATATTAATGTAGAGAATTTTGTACTAGAGAAAGAAATAGAACTATGCTATTATGAATATTGGGAAAAGTTACATATATTTTATTTGGGGAGGAAGTGACATATGGAGAATAGCTTAGATAACAAAAAAAGGTTTTATAAGACAATGTTATCTTTAGCACTTCCAATTATGATTCAAAATTTAATATCATCATCATTAAATATGGTTGATACTATGATGATTGGAAAATTAGGAGAAGCACAAATTGCATCTGTAGGTCTTGCAAATCAATTTTATTTTTTATTCTCCTTATTTATTTTTGGATTAAATAGTGGATGTGCTATATTTATAGCTCAATTTTGGGGAAAGAAAGATGTTAAGAGCATAAGAAAAGTATTGGGATTGTGTATAATATTAGGAAGCATAGGAGCAGTATTTTTTACAGTAGTAGCATTGATATTTCCTGAAAAAGTTATGAGCTTTTTTACTAAAGATAGTACGGTTATTTCATTAGGGGTAGATTATTTAAAAATTGTAGGATGGAGCTATATAGTAACGGCTATTAGCTTTGCATTTTCCTTTGCATCAAGAAGTATTGGGAGAGCTAAATTGCCTATGATTACTAGTGCAGTTGCATTAATGTGTAATACTGTCTTTAATGCAATACTTATATTTGGGAGATTAGGATTTCCTGTTTTGGGAGTTAAAGGTGCAGCTATAGCTACTCTTATAGCAAGAATAATCGAGATGGCATTAATTTTATCTGTTACATATATACGAAAAACTGCCTTAGCTGGTAAGTTAAATGAATTTTGCGATTTAAGCAAAGAATTTATATTTAACATAATTAAAACCATATATCCTGTAGTAATAAATGAAATATTTTGGTCTCTAGGTATAACTATGTATTCTGTAGCTTATGCAAAGATTAGTACTAATGCATTGGCTACTTTTCAAATTGCAGGTACAGTTCAGAATATATTTACTGTAGCAGCTTTTGGACTTGCTAATGCTTGTGCTGTAATGATAGGAAATGAAATTGGTGCTAATAGAGAAGAAAATGCTATGATTTTTGCTAAAAGGTTTATTAAAGTAAGCTTTTCGCTAGGAATACTCATAGGTATATTATTATTTATTTCTTCATCAACAATAGTTTCACTGTATAATGTATCACCAGAAGTTATTCGTAGTGCTAAGACAATACTTAGAGTATACTCCTTTGTCATGCCTCTCAGGATGATAACTTCACTGTTCATTGTAGGAATATTGAGAAGTGGAGGAGATACAAAATACTCATTAATACTTGAGATGAGTGGAGTTTGGCTTGTGGGAGTTCCTATTGCATTTTTAGGTGCATTAGTATTTAAATTACCTATAGAGCTTATAGTTTCTTTGGTGTATTTAGAAGAATTAGTTAAAATATCATTTTGCTTTCCAAGACTTTTTTCTAAAAAATGGATACGAAACTTAGTAAAGGATATCTAAAAATTTTCAAATAGTATAAAATAAGAAAGTCTATGCATATAATATGCATAGACTTTCTTTAATCATTTATTTGATTTATAACAAGTCATAAAGAATTTTAATATGTTTACTGCAGCTAGTCCAATTAAAATATATAAAAGTCTACTTAAAAATACAGTAATAGATTCTGATGGGATTAATGAGAAGAACTTAGATATTAGATTAAAATTGAATAATCCAACTAGTCCCCAATTAAAAGCACCAATTATTACTAATATAAAGGATAGTTTGTCTAATAAATTGACTCTATACATAATATTCCCCCTAAAACAGATATTTATATGTTTATATAAATATATGTTTCAAATAGTCTTTTAGAACAGATTAAACACGAACAAATATATTACTTTTTTGAATTAAGTATGTTATAATATGAATGATATATAAATAATAATAAAATAAGTACGGAGGAAGCCATGGGAAATTTATATAGTTCGCCATTTAATAAAAGATATTCTTCAAAAGAAATGTCATACATATTTTCAGATGAAATGAAATTTAAGACTTGGAGGAAACTTTGGATTGCATTAGCAGAGGGAGAGAAGGAACTAGGTCTTAATATTACGGAAGAGCAGATAAATGAGCTAAAAGAAAATATGGATAATATAGATTTTGCAGCAGCAGAAGCAAAAGAAAAGGAAATACGCCATGATGTTATGAGCCATGTTTATGCTTATGGGTTAGTAGCACCAAAGGCAAAGGGAATTATACACTTAGGAGCTACTAGCTGTTACGTAGGAGATAATACAGATCTTATAGTTATGCGGAAGGCACTATACTTAATTAGAAAAAAACTTATTAATGTAATTAATCAATTAAGTATTTTTGCTATAAAGTATAAGAATATGCCTACATTAGGCTTTACACACCTGCAACCAGCTCAATTAACTACAGTAGGAAAAAGGGCTACATTATGGATACAAGAACTATTGATGGATTTAGAAAATTTAGACTTTGTTATTGAAAATATGAAATTTAGAGGAGTAAAAGGAACTACAGGAACACAAGCTAGTTTTATGGCTTTGTTTAATAATGATGAAGATAAAGTTAAAAAATTAGATAATATAGTTTGTAAAAAAATGAAGTTTAAGGCTTCTTATCCAGTAACAGGCCAAACTTATTCAAGAAAATTAGATTCTATAATTTTAAATACCTTATCAGAAATTGCACAAAGTGCATATAAATTTAGCAATGATTTAAGAATACTTCAAAATATGAAAGAAATGGAAGAGCCCTTTGAAAAAAATCAAATAGGCTCATCTGCTATGGCTTATAAGAGGAATCCTATGAGAAGTGAAAGAATAAGCGCGCTTTCAAGATATATTATAGTAAATTCATTAAATCCTGCCATAACTGCTGGAACTCAATGGTTTGAAAGAACATTAGATGACTCTGCTAATAAGAGGATATCTGTAGCTGAAGGTTTCTTAGCTTTAGATGGAGT
This sequence comes from Clostridium sp. Marseille-QA1073, assembly GCF_054863625.1. NCBI lineage: Bacteria > Bacillati > Bacillota > Clostridia > Eubacteriales > Clostridiaceae > Clostridium > Clostridium sp. Marseille-QA1073. The sequence goes on from NZ_JBSVQM010000020.1 coordinate 53,088, forward strand.
TTTAAACTTATACTTGAATATAACAGAAAATATGGTTGTATATCCTAAAGTAATAGCCTCTCACGTTAACAACGAACTGCCATTTATGGCAACGGAGAATATATTAATGGAGGCTGTAAAACGTGGTGGCGATAGACAAGAATTACATGAAAGAATAAGAATTCATTCCATGGATGCAGCAAGAAAAGTTAAAGAAGAAGGGGAGAGCAATGACTTAATTCAAAGGATTATAGAAGACGAGAGCTTTAACCTTACAAAAGATGAAATTCTTTCAATTATAGATCCAAATAAATTTACTGGCAGAGCTAGTGGTCAAGTTGATGATTTTATTCAAGAAATTGTTAATCCAATATTAGCATCCAACAGAGAATTGTTAGGAGAAACTATTGAAATAAACGTATAGAAGCCATAATAATAAGTATTTGTAGAAATAAAAGAGTATGTAAAAATAAATTTTCATATAACATTGCAAAAGTGGATTCCCAAGAATCCACTTTTTTGTATATAATCTTATTACATAGAAGTTAAGATTATAGAATATAAAAGAAGATATAAAAAAATAAACTAGTAGAGAAAAAAGGAGTGAAAATAAAAAATATATGAAGGATTTAATCGATAAATTATATAAAACAAATAACTTAGAAAAAGAAGAGTTCATTTTTTTGATAGAAAATTTCAATGCTGAAATTAGTGAATACCTTTTTACAAAATCTAGATCTTTGAGTAAGAAACACTTTGGGACGGATATTTACCTTAGAGGATTAATCGAATTTACAAATTACTGCAAAAATGATTGTTATTATTGTGGAATAAGAAGAAGTAATAAAAATTGTGATAGATATAGACTAAGTAAAGAAGAAATACTTTCTTGCTGTGAAACAGGATATAAGTTAGGTTTCCGCACATTTGTTCTGCAAGGTGGAGAAGATGGTGCTTTTACTGACAATATAATAGTTGATATTGTTAGTAATATTAGAAAAAGTTATCCTGATTGTGCTATAACACTTTCAATGGGAGAAAAAAATTATGAAAGTTACTTAAAGTACTTCAAAGCAGGAGCAGACCGATATTTACTTAGACATGAAACAGCTAATAAAGAGCATTATGGAATGCTTCATCCTAATGAACTTTCTTTAGAGAACAGGAAAAATTGCTTATATAATTTAAAGGAAATTGGATATCAAGTAGGTACTGGATTTATGGTTGGCTCACCTTACCAAACAGCGAAACACATAGCTAATGATCTTTTATTTATTAAAGAGTTATCTCCTCATATGATAGGAATAGGTCCTTTTGTTTCGCATAAAGATACAAAATTTTCAAATTTTCCATCAGGCAATGTAGATTTAACTTTATTTTTAATAGGACTTTTAAGGCTAATGCTTCCAAAAGCTCTCATTCCAGCAACAACTGCACTGGGTACACTTGATAATAAAGGTAGAGAAAGAGGAATATTATCCGGAGCTAATGTATTGATGCCAAATCTTTCACCTATAAGTGTTAGAAAAAAATATGACTTATATGATAATAAAATATGTACTGGGGAAGAAGCTGCAGAATGTAATGTTTGTTTGAGAAATCGTGTAGCTTCAATAGGTTATAAGATTGTGGAGTCACGTGGTGATTATAATGATATTTCTACTAGTGTAAATGAAGAAGAAAAAGCATATCCAAAGACTATTGCAATATTATAGAGAGAAGTATTTAATAATTTTCATATAGAAAAAATTGAAACATTTATTAAGGATGGAATTGAATTAATATATTTCGAAATAAGGGATAGGGATAGAGTAGATGTCAAAGAATCTTTATGATAATGTAGATTATAGACAGGAAAAGGGGAACTTTTTAAAGTTTTAAATAAATTATTATTTATAAGCTGTTAACAAAGCATATTTGTAAACAGCTTTTTATTTTATCTATTAACAAAATAAGATAAGAAAAGTTTAGCTTCCGTACTCAGTTTTATTAAACTGTAATCTTAAGAAATCTTAAGGTTTAATTATAATTTTCTTAAAGTTCTTCTTGTAATATTTGTAATATAAGTAATTAAAAAGTATGAAAATACAATATAAAAAAATAAAGGGGAATTAATTATGAAAAGAAAAATTTTAACAGTTTTAATATCAGGAGTACTGTGTATATCGCTGGTAGGATGTAATAAGTCTACAGGAGGGGATTCCAAGCAAGCTAAAAATGAAATTGAAAAAACAGATTCTATAAAAGAAGATGCAGAAAGGAATTTTGAAGAATTAGGAATTAAATTCAAGCTTCCTAATAAGTGGAAAGAAAAAGAAAAGAATATAGATATGTATGGAACTTTACCAGAAGAAAATGTAGAAGGACAACTAATCATTAGTTTTATACTTGATGAGACTATGGATAAGGCGCAAAAATTAAATAAGGATTCGGAGAAAATTCCAGAAACAGACAAAGCAAAAATCAAAGAAATTGCAGCAGAAATTATGGATTTAACTAAAGAGTTTAAAGAATTATGTACTGTAGTAAGTATAGATAAGAGCAAAGCAGAAGGCAAAGTTCAAAAAGAATTATTCTCAAAATATGAAAATAAAGATTTAATAGGTAAAGAGGGCAACCTTGAATTTTACTTATTATATAATAATAAGCCTGATACTAATGGTCTATCAGAAAAATCTAAGAAAGACTATGAAGAGATACATGGAGAAATTAAAAGTTTTAAAAGTTTAATTAAGATATTTAAACCAGTATCGGAAAAAGAAAAATTAAGCAAATATAAGAAATTTGAATTTAAAACTAAAACTATAGATGGTAAAGAAATAGATAGTAGTATCTTAAAAGATAGTAAACTTACAATGGTAAATATATGGGCTACATATTGTGGACCATGTGTAGAAGAAATGCCAGATATTCAGAAGCTTTACGAAGAAGTTAAAGGTGAGAAGATTAATATGATTGGTCTTATCTCAGATACTCCAGATGAAGACAATGAAGAATTAGCTAAGGAAATTTTATCAAAAAAAGATGTGAAGTATACTAATATTATTCCAGATGAGAGTATTAAAAATAACATATTAAAAGATATTTCAGGAGTTCCTACTACATTTTTTGTTGATAGTGAAGGAAATATTATTGGAGATTTTTTAGTAGGCTCTAATAGCAAAGAAGAGTTTAAGAAAGAAATTGAAGATAGATTAAAAGACATACAATAACAAACTACCTACCTCATCTTACAACAGGTGAGGTAGGTAACAAAATTAGAGTTCATATATCAACAAAGGATGTGAAATTTATGAATATAAGTAAATTCAATAAAAGTGAAATACTTATAAAATATAGTATCTTATTTATGAGTATTTTATTCATTTTTACTGGGATATACAGAAATGAAGTAAGAATTGTATTTAAAAAAGCAATAAACATATGTCTGGAGTGTATAGGAATTGGATAAAAGAAGGATAACACAAATTATTGCAGCTATAACCATAAATGCAAACATAAGTGGATTTTTGAAAGGTAATATATTTAAAGGAAATATAAAAAAAATCTGTGTTCCAGGTCTAAACTGTTATTCTTGCCCTGGAGCTCTGGGATCTTGCCCTATAGGTTCTTTACAAGCTGTTATTGGAACTGTAAGATATAATTTTTCATTATATGTAGTTGGACTTATGTCTTTATTTGGTATTATATTTGGTAGATTTATATGTGGGTGGTTATGTCTCTTTGGTCTTATTCAGGATTTATTATATAAAATACCTTCTAAAAAAATAAATGTAAATCGAAAAGTAAATAATGTACTTAAATATCTAAAATATATTATATTAGCATTATTTGTTATAATATTACCTATATTTTTAGTAAATGAATTTGGAATAAGTCGTCCTTATTTTTGTGAATATATATGTCCAGCAGGAACATTAGAAGGCGGGATACCGTTAATTTCATTAAATAAACCTTTAAGAGGAGCTATAGGATACTTATTTTCCTGGAAGATGTTTTTACTAATTATCATTGTTATAGCATCAATATTTATATACAGGCCATTTTGTAGATATATATGTCCATTAGGAGCCTTTTACTCATTATTTAATAAAGTGAGTTTTTATAAATATGAAGTAGATAAAAATAAGTGTACAAGCTGTAATGCTTGCACATACAAATGTAAAATGAATATAGAAGTTTATAAAAATCCTAATAGCTCTGAATGTATTAGATGTGGGGAATGTATAAAAATATGTCCTACAAAATCTATAAAAAAGAATTTAAATTTTAAAATCTCAAATATGAATAAGTTGAGAGCCAATGATATTGATACTGATGTTAAGGAATCTATGGTAAAAAATAGGCATTAAAAAGTAGATAATGAATTAAAGTGAAATCAACATAGTTTAACTTAATCTACAAGAACAAGAAATTGAAATTATATCTAAAAAATAAGAATAATAAAGTTTTAATTAATATAAAAGTTATTGTATAGATTAAGTGTCTACCCTAATGAAATCCTGTCTTTCAAAGGCTTTTCGGACGGTAGACGCTCTTTTTTGTCTAGCGCCATGTATTTACCTCATTTTTTGTGCGTATATTATTGTATATGCGCACAAAAAATCAAGGCATTTTCAACAATATGCAGAAAAAAGTTTATGGATATGCTATAATAGGAAAGCTAATTTTTATTAAGCAAGTTACACTTGTTGTTTATGGGTAACATAACGAATTTATATAATACATAGTCATACCTTTTTATTGATATGGTTATATATAAAAACATTGAGTCGAGGTTTTGAGCTATGCAAAAAGGAGAGATTAAAAATGAAAAAAATTAAACTTGAAAACCAGGCAGTTGGACCATTTCCAGCTATGATTGTTGGTGCAATGATGAGTGAAAAGCCGACATATACTACTGTTGGCGCAGGAGGGTGTGCTTGTCTTGAACCTGTGCTGTGCGTGTCATTGAAAAATACTCATTATATTACAGAAGGGATTATTCAGACTGGCTATTTCAGCGTCAATATTCCTTCAACGGTATTGGTAAAAGAAATGGATTTCTGTGGCATAGCTTCGGGTAAGAACGTTGATAAATCGAGTTTATTTACACCCTTTTTTGATACGCTAGGCCAGGCACCGATGATAGAAGAGTGCCCGCTGAATTTTCTCTGCAAGGTTTGCGATAGCAAGGAAATAAGGGGCTTTACTATGTTCTTCGGCGAGATTGTTGCTGCGTTTGTCAACGAAGATTGTGTGACACAAGGCCAGCCCGATCCAATCAAAATTGACCCAATCATTATGATGGCTCTAAATTATTGCAACTTAGAAAGTGTTGTTGGTAAACCTTTCTCTGAGGGGAAAAAGTTGAACAATTTTGGTGATTAGTTGTGAATTTCTTTAAATACAGATTGAACTACATTGATTTTGAGCGTATAGTATAAGAATTTGTGGCACAATCAGTAAAGTTGTGTCTACACCCTCATTATCAAAATTAGATACACTTATCTGATAATTTGAAAATTTTTTCAGATAGTCTGTATTTGCAGTAAAATGAACAACCTGTGCCTGTTTTATAAATGTTCATGTCCTCCTTATTACATAGGTGGGGAAATAGAGGATATTGGAGAACTTATGTCAAGGGATTCTATATTCTTTAAGAAAAAATATAATTTTTTATATTATTGTTCTAATAAAATCGAATTAATAAAATGAGTCAATGGAGGAAAATATAATGAACCCATATTTAAGAAGAGCTAAATTTGAAGATTTAACTGAAATAATGGATATAATAGATGATGGTAGAAAGGCTCTTGAGAAAAATGGTATTCCACAATGGAAGGATGGAGATGGTCCTAGCCATGACATTTTTCTTGAAGATATAAAAAATCAAGAAGCTTATGTTATGATTTTGAATAAAAAGATTATAGGTATTGCAAGTATTATAAGTAAACCTGAAGCTCCATATAAGACTATAGAAAACGGAAAATGGGATGAAACTCAAAATTCATATGTATCTATTCATCGTGTAGCAATTGATACTTCTATTAAAGGGAAGGGGTTATCAAATAAATTGTTAGAATTACTTATAAATACTGCTAGTATTTTAGGTTACATCGATATAAGAATAGACACACACCCTAAAAATTTAATAATGCAACGAGTTATAAAAAATGCTGGATTTGTAGAAAAGGGAGATATTTTACTTCCTGTTAAAAATGGTGAAAGAAAAGCATTCCAATTAATACTAGATTAACCTATTGTGCTTATAGTAGATAAGAAACTGATAAGGAAAACAAAGAGAGAAAAGGTAAGATATAAGATAGAACGAATAGGATACAACTTAGAAGGTTTAAAGAAAGTAATAGCAGGAGTACAATTTGCTGATGCAGATTTACTTGGTGTACCTTTAAGAATTATTGTAAGCGAGAGAAACATAAAAACTAATCAACTAGAGATAACTACACGAGATAAGAAAATTAAAAAGATTATCCAAGTAGAAGACCTGGAGAGAGAAATAGAGGAAATATATTCCACTTACTAAAAACAGTAAGGACAATTTATCTATTCGACGAACAATATTCATTTTTTACGTCTTAAAAGCTATAAGGTATTAATGCCTTATAGCTTTTTTATCAATCTATACCACGGCAAATCAGAGGGGAATGCACATACTTTTATGTCAAACTACAAAAAATATATAAAAATAAAGGATTTTACCTCTCTTTTGTAGAATATTAATGTCGTGAAATGTAAGTTTCGCGACATTATCATATATTTTGGAGGAAAACATGAATTATAATAATAATTATAAACTTAAATATGAATCATCTAATTTTAATAAGCTTCCCCCTTTTGTTAAGGATTATTTAAATTATCTTTTAACTGTTAAAGGTGTATCTAAAAATACTATAACTGCATATACTTCTGATTTAACTCTTTTTTTGAAGTTTTTAAAAATACATAAAAATCTCTTACCTATTAATTTTGATGGTGATTTTGATAATATACCAGTTAATGACATTGACCTTTCTGTTTTAAAAGATCTTACACTAACGGATTTTTATAGCTACCTCTCCTTTTTAGAAAAAGAAAGAGATAATAAATCAAGTGCTAAAGCTAGAAAAGTTGCTTCACTAAAGTCATTTTTCAATTATTTAACTACAAAAGCAAAGTTATTACCTATTAATATAACAGTAGATTTAGAGTCCCCTAAGATTGGTAAAAGAAGCCCTGTATATTTAACATTAGATGAAAGCAAAGATCTATTACAAGCTGCACAAAATAGAGAAAAAAATTCTGAAAGAGATTATTGTATTATAACCCTATTTTTAAATTGTGGTTTAAGACTCTCTGAACTTTGTAGTATAGATATATCTAAAATTAAAGGAGATACTTTAACCATAATTGGTAAAGGAAATAAAGAAAGAACTATATATTTAAATAAAGCTTCATTAAAGGCAATAAATCGTTATATGCCACATAGGAATGAAATTAATTTTAGAGTTGATAAAGAAGATAAAGATGCCCTATTTATTAGTGGTAAATATAGAAGAATAAATAAAAGAACTGTTGAACGTATAGTTAAAAAATATGTAGGATTAGCAGGACTTGATAAGGATAAGTATACTCCCCATAAGCTTCGTCACACTTCTGCTACATTAATGCATAAGCACGGCAAGGTAGATGTTAGAACACTTCAGCAAATATTAGGTCATGAAAATATTGCAACTACTCAAATTTATACCCATGTTGATGATGAGAGACTTAGAACCGCTATAAATAAAAATCCCCTTTCTGATGAGGATTAGAATACTTTAAAGTTATAAAATTGGGACTGAGAAAGTATATGGCTTTTTTAGTCCCAAAACCACTATTTACAGATTTATTTTTATATGAATAATTCCCCTACTCTAATTAGTTCTCACGCTATATGGCAGTCTTCATAAAATCCAGAGATGTGAAATCCTACTTCTATCTCGCCTAGTATCCACACCCTATATCTAAAATCGTTTTGTCTTTTACATCGGGTAATAATTTGTTTATTGCTGACTGTTCCAATAAGTCATTATAGCTTTTTTCGTTCCTTAATTTCATATACTCTGTAAAAAATATTTCATTGTCATATATGCTCTGGCTCATATAAGTTCCTCCTTCAAATTCAAATTTGAATAACTCGGTTGTTACGCTAAATATAACAATTGTTTAAATTAAGCTCCATTTAATTTCTTAGATAAGTTGTAATTTAACTATGCCTTTTTCCTATATATTAGATACCAAACACACTCTTTATCGAATGCATCTCTTATAATATCTAAACCTAATTTTTTCATTGTATTTAATCCAAATCACGAAAAGTCATCCAATTCATTATATGATTTTTTGCATCATATAATTATGTTCCAGATACCTGAACTAGTATTTCATCCTTATCGATAAATTGCCTCCGATTTGTTTCCTCTTGGCTTGATAAATCAGTTCCCATCGGATTATGTGTTCCAATGCAAATATCTCATTTGGTTTTAAATACTTGTAAACCATTTTAAGTAGTGAAATTTAATCTTAATTACTCAAAAATGCTTGAAATGCATTTCCTGTCAAATATATCATAGAAAAACGCTTTTTAGATTCAAAGGTCATAGCATCACTTTCAATAAAAGTCATAGGTAACTCCTCTGCTTTAATTCGGGCATATTTAAGCATCTCTGGTATAATGTCAACACCTGAAATTTTTATTCCACATTTTGCTAAATGTATCATTGTCAACCCTGTGCCACATGCAAGTTCTAAAACCTCCCCTGTATTTAATTTAGCAAGTTCAAGATAGAAATTATATTTATTAGTTTCACAACCAAATTCAAAATCATAATTTATCGGGTCTCTATATTCTTCGAGATTATTGTGCCAGAAAAAGTGTAGAATACAAAGTTCCCATTTACATAGACAATGCATCACCAATTTAATTCAGAGAACTACTCCAAGTTCATTTCATATTCAAGTTCTGTCAAATCGTTCCTCCATGAGGGGTTCTCTTTTTCAGCAGATTTTACAAACCCTGCTTTTGTATACATGCTAGTTGCCTTTTCCAAGTCATTGGTAGTTTTCAGATATGCCTTCTTATATCCTTTTTCTCGTGCAAAAGCAAGAGCTAAATTCAAAAGTTCTTTACCAATACCTATTCCACGATAGTTGGGATGCAGCAAAAACCATCGAAGTTGTGCTTTATCCTGATGTCCTACGATACCGATACAACCAATAATCTCTCCATTGTGTTCTGCACACCAGAGCCTATCCCGATCAGGGTTGTAATCCAGCAAAAATTCATAAAATGATTCCGCTACATACCCCTCAAAAGCAGTTGAATAATCATACTCTTTTCTATAAATCCAACCATGCATATAAGTAATATAACCAGTATCCCCTGCTCTTATATCTGTGCGAATTGAAATGTCCTCTGGCTTAATGTTTTTACCATTTGTCAAAATTGATTCAATGGATGTCATATTCCGAGCCAGATTTATAATATCTAAATCGGATAAAGGTTCAAGCATCTGTGTAATTTGTTCATCCGAAAGAACATTTAATTCATCCATCTTTTCTTTTCCAATCGGTGTGACAGTAAGATACTGAGCACGCCTATCACTTTGGGATTGCTTTTTTTCAATGAACCCACATTTTTGAAAACGTTTCAGAATTCTACTCAAATATCCAACATCTATAGATAACGTATCTGCTAACATCTTTGCTGTACAGTTCTCTATTTTTTCAATTTCATGGAGAATTCGTACTTCTGAAAGTGAAAATGAACTTTCAAGAATATGTTGATTCACCAAACCTAACACATTGGTATAATACCGATTAAAGCTTCTAATGATACCAACATAACTTTTCAATTTTCTTTGCATAATAATTCCTCCTATAAATCATTATTATAAGAGTATAATAACATAATAGTTGACTTTGTCAAGTATATTAGTTGCTTTTATCAAGTATTTAAAATTAATATATAGCAGCCAAATTAAGAATATCCTTAATCAAGAAAAGCGACAACTTGATTTATTTTTTCTAAAGCATTTTGGGAGAGCTTTAATGTGGATGCTGATTTTCCCGTACCTCCGTAGATAAATGGATAACTGAAAAGTCCTCTATCAACAATACAAGGCAAAGAAATCACTAAAGAGACACTACCAACAGTATATCCAGTTATCTATCGGACTTCTTTTGGGGTTGCCATTTTTAATTGTCCACATCCTATAATTCCTGACACTTTTTCTAAGTTTACACGCCCACGATTCCCAGAAACAATCATCGCAAAATATCCTTTTTCTGACTTTAGCACTAAAGTAGGTGCTGTCTGACCTATTTCAATTCCAAAGTAGTCCGCACCTTCCTGTGCTGCACAAATCTGTTTTTCGTGATGAATAATTTCATATTGAACTTCTTTTTCTTGTAAAATCGTTTTTAAATTATCGATGAGTAGATTTCCTCCTTTATACTTTTTAGTGTAAACTTGGTTTCCATTGTTCCAAAAGAGACAATGGAAGTCAAGTTTAAAAATTATTATACATCTAGAATGTTGTATAATGGCTGCCTTAAGCATGGGCATATTTTTCTTCTCCGATATCATCTCTAATAGACTTATACAGAAGTTAATATCATACTACTTGTCTGCTTTACCACTTCTCTCCAAATCAATAAATCCACTTATTTTATTATCTCTCGCTAAAATGTTACTATCTTCTAAATCACATGTGAAAATGCTGATTTACGGCTTTAGATAGATTTTTGCTAATTTTGAGAAATCGAAGTATGAGGGAACATATCGAAGCAACCCTCGACAATAATGCTATTAACAATCAGCCTTTTTCATAATTAACACAATTTGAAAGGTACTCAGATGTTAAGACAGGACTCTATAGACTTTTTCATATAATTAACGAGTGACGCCACCTCGGTCTCCATTCCTTCCCACTTATCAACATGCTCTCCTAAATAAGCCTTTCTCGCTAAGTCGAGTATTGCTGCATGATATTCAGGTAATTGGGTATTGCCCATTCTGCGGACTGATCTTTTGAGCTAATTTCACTGGTAGAAGTTGTAAACCACATTTTAGCTAAAGTTAAAATGACATTGCGCTTATCACCTTTTATATCCTCAATCAACCCAGGTAAAGATTCTTTAATAGCCCTTTGAATATCTTTTATTGGCACAGGCTCAAGTACTTCTGCTGCATTTACTCCCAAAAGAGTAATGCAATTCTCTATTGCCTGAGCTAAGAGAATTGCTAAATCTGGATCATAAGTTGGTCTAGAAATTTCTCCTTTTTCAAACTGTTCTCTTAACCACTCCCCATACATAAATTCATATTTAGGCGGAAAATGCCAAGGAAGTATATCATTTTTATTGATAACCGTAACTTCAAGTGGTCTTATAGCGGTTATGTTTCCTATTTTCCCAGATATAAGCATTAGCCTATTTGTAAGATTTCTTCGAGTTTTTTCAGATAAACCATGATTTGTTACCACCAAAATATCTACATCGCTATTAATGCGTAAACCTCCCATTACAGCAGAACCGTATAAATACACTCCAACTAATATACTATCAAGCAGTTCCTCTATCATTTCGATTGCTTGAATTGCTTCCTTTGGTATTTTCTTCATCGAATTGCGCTTTAAACTGTTATCTCCTTTCATCAAAAAATAGAGTATCTTTATGAAATTTGATTGCATCCTTAATCAAATCTTTGTTCCATTTTCTATCTTTGAGACGTATTGATTATATAAGTCTTTCGTATATCTTATTATATCTTTATCATATTCAGTATAAACAAATCCAAGTACTTCTGATACCTCTTTAGACACTTTTGGAATAATTCATGGCATATAAATAATGCCTTCCAAACATTTTCATAGGAATCCATACAATATGTAGATAGCAATCTATTCCACAAATCATCTGGGATATATTTATCTAAAAACTTATAATTCTTATCGACACTCAATGTAAATCCTGTTTCAATTCCAACATTCCATGATATCATTCTAAGTAGTTCATGCTGTAAAATCTGGTTCAAATGATCAATCGCAAACAGTATCTCTTCACGGCACAAGCCTTTAACAACATAAGGTGTTACATTCCAAAATTCATTGCAGCAGTCATCGTATTCTTTCATGGTAGGTTTCTTTACATGGTAATCAACAAGTCGGTACTATGTTCTGTTTAATTCTAGTATCTTTATCAATTAGAACTTTTATCAATTTATCCCCATTTAAATAATCATCCAAATCTTCTATCGGTAATAATGTAAGATCTATTTTATTATAATCATCAAAAAGCATTAGATAGATAAACACGGAAGGATTCTACTTAATGAATTTTTAAAGAAATGCGACAACTATCTTGACAAACACCAACAGGGCTGGTAGGTTGATATGATATTCCTTTTTTATTAAGATGGATCTATAATATTTTTTAAAAAAGGAGGTATTGGGTCGGTGTAGATTCGTCGAAGTATCTTTAAAGCAACAATAACAATAATAATTGGAGGTTTCTTATGAGAATATCTAAGAAAATCAGCATACTGATTTATATGTTTCTACTGTCTGGTATTGGATCCGGATGCGCTATAAATTCAACTGAAAACGAAAAAAAAGAAGCTGCTGATGCTACTGTATCTAAAGAAGTGCAGCAATTCGACAACCAACTGACGTCACTTTTTGATTCGCTTAAAGTTCCTGGCATAGCTGTACTTGTATTTACCAAGGATAAAGTATTATACAAGAAAGAAATCGGATATGCCAATATTGAAAAGAGAATTCCTTACACGTTGGACACAGTTACCAATATTGCTTCCATAAGTAAAACCTTTATTGGGGGTTCATTGGCAAAAGCTCAGGAAGATGGATTGCTTAGCCTGGATGAAGATATCAATGATATACTTCCTTTCAAAGTCATAAACCCATATTTCCCAAATGAGAGAATTACTTTAAAAAATCTTGCTTCACATACATCCGGAATAAAGGACGACGACACTAAATATATCAATTCATACAGTGCTTACGGCACCAAGAATATGACCTTGAAAGATTTCTTATATAACTATCTGAATCCTGAGGGCAAATGGTATTCAAAGGATAATTTTTCAAACAATAAACCAGGGACAAGCTTTTCTTACAGCAATATCGGGTCCGCGCTTGCGGGATACTGCATCGAAGCAAGAAGCAAGATGACGTATGCCGATTATGTGAGGAAAAATATATTTGAAAAGCTATCTATGAGTAGCAGCGGATGGGACAGAAGCGAATTCAATCCAGAAAACATAGCTTTAGATTATTCTAAACTGAGGGTTGATTTTACCAACCATACGGAATCCATGGGTGCCACCCTTGAGCCAATGCCTGCTTATGAATTAATTACATATCCCGATGGCGGGGTTATGACAACGGTAAATGATCTGTCGAAATACCTGCAAGCTGTAATGAAAAGACAAGATACATTTATTACCGCGAAAAGCATCGATTTAATGTTGCAAAAACAATTTAACTACACTAATATTCCTCCGGAATGCAAAGAAACTAATGAAAATATAGGATTATTCTGGAGCTATAACGGTGAAAAGGCCTGGGGACATACCGGCAGTGATCCCGGAGTGGATACATCTATGTATGTAAATTCAAATAATGTAGGTATAATAACTTTTATAAACACTGACGACTCCAGTTTGGATGAAGAGAAATATGGTGAATTAATGAGCCTGCTGATAAATTGCCCAATTAAGTAAAATTTTATTATTCATAAAAAAACTACTTTCGCTCATAATATTTCAAGATAAATAGCATCCTTGGCGATATGCAAACATGGAGACAAGCCGTTACAAGTTTATTATCTAAGGGGGAATTAAATGAGCGATAATCATACATTATTAAATTTTTCAAAAATGGATAAGGTTATCTTGTGGCTTGGGTTCCCTCTTATCGGTTTAGTGTTGGGTTGGTTTCTTCCGAGTATTGCTAAATGGAGCATTTCTTTGCCGTGGATACCTTTCCAAGGGCCTTTAAAACTAATTGCATCCTATAATGGGGCCTGGTTAGATATTGTTACAATGATCCTAGGTTTGATTGCTGGAATTGCATTGACTCTTTTTTCTTTTCATGAAAGCTTAGAAACGTCTGTATACGATGATAAAGTTGTATTTAAAATTAGAGATGATGAAATTATCTTAAAAAAGAAAGATATCTCATTTGTATTTATGGATAAAAAGCAATTAGTGTTATTAGGTCATGGCAAGAAAGAACTATTTCACTGTAAACAAGAGCTTAATAAAATCAGAGTAGGTGCTGCATTTATAAAACATCATTATCTTTGGAGTGATACGGATCCATTTAAAAAAGATTTTAAAACATGGGTGGTGGATTCTCCTGACCTATCCCCTGCTGCGAATGCTCTATTAAAGTCAAGGAAAATAGAAATTGAAAAAGGAAATGATGAAGAAGCTTTTCAATTGGCTCAAGAACTTTGGAAACTAAGAGTATCAGTAAAAGAAAAGGACAAAAGGCAATATTATCGATAAAAATTAGCGGATATTTCTTTAAATAGATAGAGCCTGCAAAATATTGTCGTTTTATGAGGTTAGCCAGTTTAATCTGGTTAACCTCAATTTCATTAGAAGGAGGATTTATGAAACCATTTATCAGTAGAGATGTGTCCAAAAAAGTAAGTAAAGGCTTCATTTTGCTTGAAAGAAACAAAGCTAATTCTATAAATAAACTACTATCTCAACAGTTAATGATGTAATTGGAAATTTTGCTTAAATGATATTGAACTTTTTTTAATTTTATATCGTATAAAGAGTATTAAAAATAATAGATAAGAAAGGGCGATATTATGAAGAAAACAATTCTTTTTATTGTAATTAGTATACTAACCTTTACCATGTTTATTGGATGTGAAAGTAAGAAAGCTGAAGTAGTAAATGAAAATCCACCAGCAACAAGTACTAAATTGATGGCTCCAACTGTTGTTGGTGACGTATTAGAGGTAAAGGAAGAAAGAAAAAAGATTTTAGTGGATTCTATTGTGGATACTGTAAAGGGAAAAATTTGGGTTACTATAGATGATAAAACCAATTTCTTTGAAAATACAAAGGAAGGAACATCCATATCTTATCATGATGTAAGTCGTAAATTTGCTGTTGGCAACCATGTAGAAATTTATATTGAGAATGGAATACTAGAATCAAATCCTATGGAAGGAAGAGCTACAGCTGTTTATGTTAATGAAACTAAATAGTACTTTAGTAATAATTTTTGATATATTTATATAGATACCATAATTTAAATGCTACCTTTAAAATATGATAAATATATTTTAAAGGTAGCATAAATACATCTTTATTAAATTAAAAATAGCTTCATTCTTAAAGCCTCAAAATAATCACTACAAATAAATTCTATAGTATTATTATCTTTTAATTTTACATTAGGATAAAAGCTTGCTTTATAAGCATCAATATGACGATTATAGCAAATTTCCACTTTAAATTCTTCTGGCATTTTTCCTAAGAAAAAATTCTTATTATAATCTTTAGTGATACTCTCAACCATTTCTTTAATTTTCTCTTCTACTAATACGGGATGTAAATGTTTTGCCCCAGCACCTATCCCCTCTTTAACGGCTAAACCTTTTATATTTGGATTAGTATTATTCACATCTTTAATTAAGTCACTATCTCCAGATACAAAAATTACTGGAACTCCTAAAGAAAGAGCTGTATAATAATTTAATTTAAATTCACTTGCTAGTTCATCATTTAACTTTATATATCTAATTTTACTGCTGCTTATTGTGTGAGCTAATGGGTTGCCATTAAATCCAGCACCACAATGGTATCCAATAAATAGAACTCCATCAAAACTTTCATCTAAACCTTCCATCATGCCATAAGGATGATCATACCATCCATTTATTAATTCCGTTTCTTTAGGTAAGAGTTCATGAATTATATTTCTAGCTGAATCATGTGCATCTTTAATTATGATTTCTTTAGCACCAGATTTAAGTGCTCCTTCAGCAGCAGCCTTTACTTCCTTTGTCATTTGCAGTTGAAATGTTCTATAATCACTATGGTTTTTATTTGTTTCTGTCCAGTCTACTATACCAGAAACTCCTTCTATATCTGCACTTATAAATAATTTCAAAATAATCCCTCCTTTTTTAAATATACTTATTCCATTCTGGAGAGATATAGTCCTTTATTTATAATATGATTTTTATTATGTATTTTTTATAAATAATATACTTCAAATTTATAATTTATTAGTTGTTTTAGATTCGTACCAATTTCCAAACTTCTTTATACAACTATCCTCTTTTAAATTGTCATATACTATAAAATCCTCTTCAGTAAATTCTGCCAATGTTTTATTGAAGCTTTCTGGTTTAAATATGTACCATAAATCAGACCATTTATTTTCATTTTCTTTACCCTGTATACTTTTTGAAATTATTCCTGGAGATTTGCTTTCGAAAAACTTCATATCTACTCCATCATAATATGATAAGCAAGATCTAAATTCGCAATATCTATCCTCTACTCCATCCATAAGTTTTAATAGCCCTTTTATCCCTATGGTTTCTAACATATGATTAACATATGCTTTAGGAAAGCCATTTAACTCATTTATAAAAAATCCTGAATCTAATGATATACATGGCTTTTTTACAATTTTATATGCCTGCAAAACCTTTTGCTTTGCTATTTCTTTTATATCCTCACTTCTTGGTTCAATTAGCTCAGCATTATAAGCCAAAACTACTATGTTTTTTAATTCCCTTTGTGCAGAAGCAATTTTCCCTCTATTAGTTGTTACAAAAATGATTTCTTTCATTTTATCTCACTCCACCTCTTTAGTTATATCTATTCTATAAAAATAAGTTTAAAATTAATTACAATTATAGCATAGCAATGTAGATAAAATAAATTAAGAATACATTAGCTAAAGAATATCTTAGAGCTTTAACTCGATTAATTTATAGTCATATCAATTCTTATGGTAATTTTGAATTGAATATGAATGAGATTACTTGTTTCTCTTTTTACAATAGATGCCATAGTTATTATGTTATATAACTTTTCATCTTTAAAGGCTTTTCTTTAGTTAAATCCTTAATTACTTCATCAAATCTTCCATTCATAGTTTTAATTATTTCTTCACCAGATACTCCCTTTTTAAAACTATAAGTATCTGGGAATAAAAATCCCTCTAAGTCATATTTTCTTTCATTATTAGACTTAATGTAGCTCGGCAATTTATACTCTTTAACTGCTGATATAAATTCATCTTTACTAATTATATTCGCTTTTTCTAAGGCAATAGCTATTCTATCTACATCATATCCTTCTGGAATACTACTCTTATCTAAATTAGAGTCTTCAAGCATAGCAATAAAGAATATCTATTGTAAAATAAGATAAATTTGTTACATTCCTAAAAGCAAGTTTATGTAAAGATGAACTTGCTTTTAGAGTAGGTTACTTCGTAAATTAAGAAAAATGCGTCTTATATATTCCTGACAATGTTGTTTAGATTTAGTAACATAAAATAAATCAAACAACTTACGATTAATATATATCGTGTTTTGGTTTTGATATTTCAAGCAAATTGTTTCTAGTCTTCCTCAATCTCTTCCATTCCCTTCAACAGGGTTAGGCAGCTATGTAATCAAAGTATCTTTGTAAAG
Source organism: Clostridium sp. Marseille-QA1073 (assembly GCF_054863625.1). Taxonomy (NCBI): domain Bacteria; kingdom Bacillati; phylum Bacillota; class Clostridia; order Eubacteriales; family Clostridiaceae; genus Clostridium; species Clostridium sp. Marseille-QA1073. The sequence goes on from NZ_JBSVQM010000020.1 coordinate 70,791, forward strand.
TTTTTTTCTTGTTCATTTTTTTATCGGTAATAAATTTTGTTCAATATGATGTATAATTTTATGTTTAAATGTGAAAGAATATATTGTGAAGAAATACCATTAAAAAAGGGGAGATTTACGTGTTAACTTACCCTATGACGCTCCATTTCGAGGTCACCGATCACTGTAACAACTCTTGCCCTCATTGTTATGCATCCAGCTGGATTCAGTCGTCAACCAAGAAGCCAGCCAGGAGAGCAAAACCCAATATAATTGAATTAGCACGACGCATTGTAGATAGCGATGTGTTCGACGTGGTTATTACTGGAGGAGAGCCTCTTATTCTAGGGATTGATCGCTTGAGTGAACTATTCAAATTCTTCAATGATAACAATGTCCAATATTCTCTCAATACCAACGGACGATTATTAAGTCAAGCCACATGCAAAGAGCTGAAAGACGCTGGTTTGCAAAGCGTGTTGATCAGTCTTCACTCATGGATGGATGAATTACATAACGAAATTGTAAACGCTCCGAATGCTGCATACGAGACCAAGAATGGGATTCAGAATGCAATAAATCAAGGATTACGTGTAGCAGTAAATCAGGTCATCGATAATAGAAACATCGATAAGATGTATGCTTCGTCAGTAGAATTAGAAAAGATGGGAGTTCACCAAATTTCTTTTACTCGGGCACTTTCACCCATGAAAGTCGGTTACAAGGTTGATACGATTAATGCAGCTAGGTTTCTTGATGAGTTCTTAAAATGCAAAGAAAATCTAACTGTCTCTGTCGTAAGCTTACTGCCCATTCCCTTCTGCGCTGACCCCCGGGTCAAAGACCTAGATGTAAAATTGAGATGCAGCGGCGGAATATCATCGGCAGTTCTTTCTTGTTATGGTGATGTTCGATTTTGCCCGCATGACTTCCATGTGTGGGGCAACGTCTTTGAAGAGGGCTTTGACACCATATGGAAAAGAATTAGCGAGTGGCGTGAGGATCTTGCAGCTCCTGCAGAGTGCAATGATTGCTCGTTTGTCGTAGACTGTCGTGGGGCCTGTCGGGTGGCTTCAAAGTTGTACTCCGATGATTATGCCGCAATGGATCCCTGGGCTCGTCATTCCGTGAAGAATTATCGACGCAAAGTGCTGTATAGCGAATTTGACCCTGATTGTTCGTATAGATTGTTGTCTGACATCCGTTGGAGGAAAGAGAATGAAGCGTTTTTGCTGTACTTTGACGCAGGCCATCTGCTGGTGAATTTGGATGGAGTTGAGTTCATCCGACGCTTGCCGCAAGAGTTCGTGCCCAGCGAGCTTCTGAGTGCAACCGAAGAAAATAGAGAGTCTCATTTTCAGTTCTTAAACGTCTTGTATCACAACGGGATGCTAGTCAACAAAGGGAAGCTATAGCACTTGAAGGCTGCGAAGAGCTAGTCGAGAATATATCATATACGAGGAAAACAATGTTAAAAAAATTTCAACTCATCGGAAAGGCCAATTTTTTATCTCTTGTGTGGTGCATCACCTAAGAAAGTCAAATGAAAGGAGGAAAACAATGCCTAAGAAACTTCAACCCATCGAGAAGCCAAATTTTTCATCTCTTGCGCCAGCGCAAGTAAGAATTTCAAGTACTGTGGAAATCGGAACCAAGTATCTCAGTAGATCAGATGAGCTCGTTGATCTGTTTGCCGGGTCGAGCTGTCAAAGATGTGAGAGCTGTGTTAGCTGCCAGAGGTGTCATAGCTGCCAGTCCTGTCAGAGGAGTTCGTACCGCATGTCATTTGAGGACGACATTGGCATCCACAGTCTATCCGCTGGACCAGTGAAAATTGCCAATGATGTAATCTATGAGCTCGTCCAGGAGGCAGATATGGAGCATGGTGAATGCCAGATCACGCAGTCACGGACGATCCTGGAGATGCCTCAGGAGGCTTATGAACAAATGCCAGAAAAAGATAGGTTCGTCGAGGTAGGCACTACTGATACTGGTAGCAAACAGTATCTCTTACGGGGCTCATCCCCTAAGAAAATCAAGTGAGAGGAGGAAAACAATGCCAGAGAAACTTAAACCCATCGGGAGTCCCAATTTTTCATCTCTTGCGCCAGCGCAAGTAAGAGTTTCAAGTGTTGTGGAGATCGGAACTAAGTATTTCGGTAGATCGAGTGAGCTCGTTGACATGTTGAGCGGGCCCTGCCAAACATGTGAATCTTGTCAAAAATGTCAGAGCTGTGAATCCTGCAATAAATGTCAAGCGTATAGGTCTACCTTGCTTGAGGGCGACATCGACAATCTATCTGCCGGACCAGTGAAAATTGCTAAGGATGTGATCTATGAGCTCATCCAGGAGGCAGATATGGAGCATGGTGAATACCAGCTCACGCAGTCACAGACGATCCTGGAGATGCCTCAGGAGGCTTATGAACAAATGCCAGAAAAAGACATGTTCGTCGAGATAGGCACTACTGATACTGGCAACAAGCAGTATCTTTTACGGGGCGCATCCACCAAGTGAATTGAGTCCAATTAAGTAAATATTATTAAAAAAGCTGGTATTTTTTATAGTGCACACTTAAATTCAACTGGTATGCGTTTACTTAGTTTCTGTTGAAATCTTTCATCATTATACCAATAAATATAGTCATTGATTGTACCTATTACGTCTTTTTTTGTGTGGAAATAGGACTGATAGCAATGCTCGATTCACTCCCACTAAGGCACGCGGTACCATTCATTTATATAATTAATGGTGGTAATGAGAGCACTAATAACATTAAAATAAAATTAAATTCAAACAATTTATCTCCTTCGCAATGACTGAATAATATGTACCTTCCCTACAAAGTTTATTTACATAACTATTTAAATTAGTTCGTATCAAAATACAATTGTGAATTAATGTATAATCATCCATACCAAGATTATACTAAATATAGAAAAATAATTAAATCGCAAACTCAATTTCTCAAAATGTAAATGAGTTTGTGATTTATCGTAGTTACTCTAGGGATTACCCCGTATAGTGCAAAGTACGCCCTAAATTTTAATTCTTCGTTGACAATATCCCTAATAGTGTTGTAAACATATAAATATTTAGATGTATAACATAATCAAATGTTATTCTTTATTTTCAAGCAGTAATTTTCTTATAATTTCTGCATCCTCCTGTCTTTTATTTAATAGCTCCATTATTTTGTTGTTTAGTTCATCTTCTCTATTTTTTAGTTCCTCTTTATACTTTTCTTCAACTAATAGCATCTTTTTACTTGTTTCAAGTTGCTGTTTTTCTATTTCGAAATTAAACTTTTCTTTATTTTTATTATTAAGTTCTTCAATATCTCTTTGGAATCTTTCCTTTATTTCTTTTAATTCTTTATCTTTGTTTAAAAGTTTAATCTCTATTTCTTCTAATTTAGACTTTAATACAGAATTATCATTATTTAAGTTTGATAAATCACTTTTTAAAGTTTCGATCTCTTCCTCTTTTTCATTTATAGTTTTTAATGATGATTTAGTTGAAGTTAACTCATTATTTAGATGGTTATTCTTTTCTTGCAACATATTATTTAATTCTTTTGTTTGGGCTAGATTTTCTTTAACTTCTTTAATAAATTCTTCTTTTTTCTTTACTTCCTCATTTAGCTTAAAAATTTTCTTATTTTCTTCTCTAATAGATGACAATTCTTCCTTAAGTTTTTGAATTTCTAAATCTTTCTTGGATAACTGATCTTTATTTGTATTCCCTAGTTCTCCAATTTTTATTTTAGCTTTTTCCATAGAATTTATATAGATATCTACAATCCTAGAAGTTATATCTTGAAGTTCAGTTATATCATCTGAAATGTTTAAATTACTATCTTTTATAGAGTTTAATTCATAGAACTTTATAACTTGCTCCATAAATTCTTTGTTATTTATACCCTCCTTTTGGGCTAATTCATTGAATTTTGCTTTTAAATCATCATTTATTCTTACACTAAAAGTTGTATCCATAATTTCCTCCTAAAATGTTTACTTATTTTAATAATCATATACTTGTAAACATACTAAATATACTTGTAAACTTAATGTTTACAAGTATATTATACCATGAATTTAGAATAAAATGAATAAAAAAAAGCTAAAATAAGGTAAAAACTTAACTCAATATAACTTTTATTATATTGAGTTAAGGAATGTGAGATAAATAAGGACTAAAAAAGACGATAAAAACGGTACAAAAAGAGGAAGCAATAAGCAGGAGAGAAAATAATTAGAATGAAACGGATAAATAAGACTAAAAAGCTATTAAAGATGGAGATATATTTCCTATTAGATCAAACTCTAGAAAAATTTACATTTATCTAAAATCTGAAATAAATATTATTACAAAGAAAAATAAATATATATTTACTGAGGAATATATTTAAAGTTAATTTCTTTAGTTCCATATGGGCTGGTACTAAAAGTTATTATTGCAGTTCCACCAGGTGGATTATGTGCTCCTGTAAAAGTATCCACTTCCACAACCATGTAAAATCTAAATTCTTCACTAGGTCTTTTTATGCTAATTACTTTTGAAGTGGCTAAGCTAAATCTTCTATCTGGACCAAAATGTTCTTCAATTGAGGTTGTGATATATGGATATAGCATACTTAATAGAGTTTCATTACATAAATTTTTCGACTGTTCAATTTTATTAGTTGTTGTATAATCTATCATTGACAGGGTATTAGCATATACTTCTAAAGGGGTCAATAACATAAATATAGTTATAATTATTAAATATACCTTGATTGCAAATTTCTTCATAAACTAATCACCTCTTTTTATATATTAGTATGTTAAAAAGAGGATATAATTATTTACTGATAAATGATTGAAATAAATTATATTAATGAATATAAAAAGAGGAAGGAAAAATATGTTTTCATATGTTAATATGTTTTCATATGTTAAAACGTATTTGCTTTTCTTCTTATTTAATCATTAAAAGTAACTTTATCGTAATCACAATGATTAAGTTTATTACTTTTTTTATTATATGCATTAAATTCTTGTGTATTTTCTAAAAATTTCAATTATCCAATTGAAAATTCCAGAACTATCTTTATTGGTGGATTCTCTAGAAGCAAAAATATGGTATTATTATAGTAAATAACTAATAAAAATGGGGCAAATATTAAATGGATTTAAAACCATGGAATAATGAAATTGAGCAATTAAGGAAGATAATTTTAAAACCAGATAAGATTGAAGAAAGCAAATATCTATCTTTAAATTTACATTCAATGGTTCATTTGTCTGTCATGTCAGGAATAGACAAAAAAACTTTTGAAGATGAACTGTGGAAAGGACTAGACGAGAATACTTTTAGAACATCAACAAATAAAAAAGGTCGTACTGTAGCATATGGTGTTTGGCACTCAACCAGAATAGAAGATATAACAATGAATTTGTTAGTTGTAGGAGATAAACAGATATTTAATATAAGGAATTGGCAGGAGAGAATAAATTCAAAAATTATAGATACTGGCAATGCAATGTCTGAAAATGAAATATTGGAATTTAGTAAAAATATAAATATGGAGAAATTAAAAAATTATAGGATTGAAGTAGGAAGAAGGACTCAAGATATAATAAAAAATCTTTCTATCACGGATATGAAAAGAAAATTTAATAAACATAGATTACAACGTATAATAGATGAAGGAGCAGTATTAGATGTGGAAGCTTCAAACTGGCTCATTGATTTTTGGGGAAGAAAAACTGTATCTGGAATTATATTATGCCTGTTACAAGACATAATATAGTTCATATAAATGAATCTTTAAGTGCAAAAAGAGATTTAAAGTAATTAAGTTATAATATTTTTATATTACTAATAAAAAAACATATAAAGATATGAATATGTCTTCTACACATTTTATCTTTATATGTTTTTTATTATATTAACTTAATACCATGTTCAGGATTCCACTCATATTCCATGATACTTGCTGTATTCAAGGCTTTTTCTTTTCCGAAAATTCTTTCTACAATATATAAGGACATATCTATTCCTGCAGATATTCCAGCTGATAATACAATTTTCCCATTATCTATAAACCTAATCCCTTCTCTAACTTTTGCACTTGAAGGAGCAATTTCTTTTAAGACTTCTAAGGATAAATGATGAGTGGTTATTTCTAAGTTGTCAAGTAAATCAGCCTTTGCTAATAAAAAAGCACCAGTACAAACAGAAAGAACTAGTTCTGCATTTTTTGATACCGATTTAATCCAATTAATAATAATAGGATTGTTCATCTCTTTTCTTGATCCTTTTCCACCTGGAATTAAAACAATATCCGGGTCAGGACAATGGAAAATACTATAGTGTGGATTTACACTTAATTTATTATAAGTTAAAATTGGTGTTGTTTTTTCTGCCACCGTATAAACATTTAAATTTGTATCACGAGCTGTAATAGAAAATACCTCAAAAGGACCACAAAAGTCAAGAATTTCTACCTCGTTAAATATTAAGATAGCCACATTTTTAATTTTATTCATTAACATATCCCCCATATCTTTACGATATTTAAAATAATATAAAATTGTAACTTTACTAAAAAGATAATTATATCAAAATCTTAATCTAAAATTATAAGGTATTCAAGTTTAAAATTTAAAAGATTATAAAAAAGAGGTAATGTTGTTTAAAGCATTATAAACAATAAATATTTATATGATTTTGCTTTAAATGCTAGGAAATATTATGTATAAAATTATATAAGGCAGGGTTTTATTTATGTTAACTAAAATTTTAGTAATAGAATCTATAATTACATTAATAGCTACTATCTCCTGTTGTATAAAAAACAGAGAAACAAAATACTTCTACCTTCTTATATGGTCAAGTATACTAATAAATTTAGGTATGATATTTTTAGTTACAATATCTATTGTTATATAATTAAAAAAGCTATTTCATATTCAAATACGAAATAGCTTTTTATCTACATTTTTTCTACTTCTTTATATTCAACACCAAAAGTATCAACTGTTACCTTTTTCATTTTAACATCTTCTTTTGGTTTGTATTGTGCAACAGTTTCTACTGCTGCAATTTTATCTACAACTTCTATACCTTCTATAACTTTACCAAAAGCAGCATACTCTCCATCTAAATGAGGTGAATCTTTATGCATAATAAAAAATTGAGAACCAGCAGAGTTTTTATCTTTGACTCTTGCCATAGAAATAACTCCTCTATCATGCTTTAAATTGTTCTCAAAACCATTACTCGAAAACTCTCCTTTAATAGCATATCCAGGCCCTCCTACTCCACTTCCTTCAGGGTCTCCGCCTTGAATCATAAAATCAGGTATTACTCTATGAAAAATTAATCCATCATAAAATTTAGAATTGGCTAGTGAAATAAAATTTTTAACTGTATTAGGTGCTACATCTGGATATAATTCAATTTTAATTTTTGAACCATCCTCCATTTCTATAGTAGCTATTGGATTCTTATCATCTTTACCTTTTTCTGTTTCTGCATTATTAATTGAAGTAGTATCTTTATCATTAGTTTCTTCTTTTTTACTACAACCTATGAATAGTGATAAAGACAGAACTATTACTAATAATAAGCTTATATTTTTTCTAAGTTTCATATTTTATCCTCCTTTGCACTTAAGCTATAAAATTTATTTTAACATATTATAGAAGAAATTTGTAATAAAATTATCATTTAAAATCATTATCATGGAATTAACGAAAAATGGTATGCTAAGATTAATAGCATACCATTTTATTATAAAAATTTAAACTTTTATATTTCCTCAAAAGCTACAGCCTCGTATCCATAATCATCTAAAGCAGTTTTAACTTTATCTTGGTCTAATTTATTCTCTGATTCTACAATAGCAGTTTTAGAATCTAGATCAACTTCTACAGATTTTACATTTTCAAGTTCTGATAAACATTCTTTAACATGATTAACACAATGCATACAGCTCATACCATTAACAGTTATTTTAGTTTTCATATTTATTACTCCTTCCAAATATTATTTTATTTTAAAGCTTTTAAGTCTAAGTGCGTTTAACAATACTGATACTGAACTTAAACTCATTGCTAAAGCAGCAATCATTGGATTTAATAGTTTTCCACCAAGAGCATACCAAACACCCATGGCTACAGGAATTCCTAAAGTATTATAGGCAAAAGCCCAAAATAGGTTCTCTTTTATATTTAGTATGGTTTTTTTACTTAATTCTATAGCAGTTGGCACATCCATTAAATCACTTCTCATAAGAACTACATCTGCTGATTCTATAGCTACATCTGTACCTGAACCTATAGCTATACCTATATCAGCTTGTGCTAATGCTGGGGCATCATTGATACCATCTCCCACCATAGCAATTTTTTTACTTTCATTTTGAAGTTTTTTAACTTGCTCCGATTTTTCATTTGGCAGTACTTCTGATATGACAATATCAATTCCAACTTGCTTTGCAATAGCATTTGCTGTCTTTTTATTATCTCCTGTTAGCATAGCAACTTTAATTCCTATTTTATGAAGTTTTTCAATAGCGCTTTTACTATTCTTTTTAACAGTATCTGCAACAGCTATTATTCCAGCTAAGTTATTATTTATAGCTATAAACATAGGAGTTTTACCTTCACTTGCTAACTTTTCAAAAGAATCATTAAAGCTTTGTATGTCTATATTGTTTTCATTCATAAGCTTTTCATTACCTAGTAATACTATTTTGCTATCAATTGTAGATATTATACCTTGACCAGGTATAGCTTTAAATGTTGATAATTCTTTTAAATTAATAGCTCTGTTTTCTGCTTCTAGTACTATAGCTTCTCCTAAAGGGTGCTCTGATCCTTTTTCTGAGGAAGCTGCAAGCATTAATAGCTCATCCTTATCTATATCATTAGTTATAATATCTGTCACTTTAGGTTTTCCTTCAGTTATGGTACCAGTTTTATCAAAAACTATGGTTTGAATTTTGTGAGTTTCTTCTAATGCAGAACCATTTTTAAATAATACTCCCAGCTCTGCACCCTTTCCTGTACCTACCATTATTGCTGTTGGAGTAGCAAGACCTAAAGCGCAAGGACAAGCAATAACTAATACAGATATAAATATAGTTAATGAAAATACTACATCACCTTTAAAGAAATACCAAACTATTGCTGAAAGAAAAGCTAGTGCAATTACTATGGGCACAAAGTAACTAGATACTATATCTGCAAGTCTTGCAATAGGTGCTTTAGAACCTTGAGCATCTTCTACTAACTTAATTATTTGAGACAATGCAGTGTCTTTACCTACTTTTGTAGCCTTATATTTTATAAGACCATTTTTATTAATACTTGCACCAATTACATTGTCATCTACATTTTTTTCTACAGGTATACTTTCCCCTGTAAGCATACTTTCATCTATAGATGTAGACCCACTTATAATTACACCATCTACTGGAAGTTTTTCACCAGGTTTAACAATAATTATATCCCCTACTTCTACATCATCAATAGGAATATTTTGTTCCTGTCCATCTTTTTCTACAGTTGCAGTTTTAGGGCTTAATCCCATTAAGGTTTTAATTGCTTCTGAAGTTTTACCTTTAGTTTTAGCTTCTAAATACTTACCTAAAGTTATCAAAGTTAATATTACTGCAGCAGATTCAAAATATAATTTATTATGAGCAATATCATGATTTCCGCTAAAATATATTTCAAACATAGCATAAATACTATAACCATAGGATGCTAAAGTACCAATAGAAATAAGAGAATCCATATTTGGACTTCCTTTTATTAAGGATTTAAATCCAACTTTGAAAAACTTCTTACCTATAAATATAACAAAAGTAGTTAATATAAATTGTATAAGCGCAAAGTTAAATGGGCTGTCTGTAGGATTAATAATAGTAGGAAGTTCTAAACCTACCATAGATCCCATGGAGATTATAAGTAACGGCACTGTAAATATTGCTGAAAAAATAAATCTTTTATATAGTGATTTTTCTTCCTTATTTTTTCTTTCTTTATCTTCATCTACATTTAAATCATAATTTAGTGGAGTATAGCCAGCTTTTTCTATTGCTTTTTTAATTTCAGAAAGCCTGATCTTATCGCTTTCAAATTCCACTGTAAGCTTTTCAGTAGCTAAATTGACATTGGCAGCTATAACACCATTAAGCTTTTTACATGCTCTCTCTACCGCCTTTGAACAAGAGGCACAGGTCATACCTTGAATTGTTAAAGTCTTTATAATACTATCATTTTTAGCTTTATAACCAGCTTTATCTATAGCTTGTTTTATATCATCAAGGGATACTTTATTTTCATCAAAGGTGATATTTAATTTTTCAGTAGCTAAATTAACATTTGATTCCTGTACACCATCTAATTTTTTTGTAACTCTTTCTACTGCCTTAGAGCAAGCGGCACAGGTCATGCCTTCTATTTTTAGCATTTTTTTAGTCAAGTTTATCACCTCTTTATTTAGTTATTAGCTTTTCTATTAGATTATCTATTTCTTCAATCTTCTCATCTATATCTTCATTGTTGTATGCATTTTTTACACAATGTTTTAAATGTTGCTTTATAATAACTGAGTTTGCTTTTTTTAATATAGATTGAGAAGCTATTATTTGATTTGAAATATCAACACAATATCTATCATCTTCAATCATTTTTATTATGCCTTCTATTTGGCCCTTTGCGATATTTAAATATTTAATTGCATTTTTTCTCTCAGGATTCATACTTATACTTTTATTACTCATGGTTGCCTCCTTTTATTTATAATTATATTTTTATAACACTCTATACCCCTGTAGGGTATACTTAAATAGTAAATCTAATATTATAAATAGTCAATAGTAAA
>NZ_JBSVQM010000021.1:0-80573 GCF_054863625.1 Clostridium sp. Marseille-QA1073
ATTACAAAATGATTACCTGATTTAGAAAATCCACATTTAATCCATCCATCTAATTGTTCAGTATCAATCATATATGTATCATCTAAATATTCTCTTGATGAAACTCCAGGCTGAAAAACATTGTTAATAACAACTGACGCCCGTGGCCACCAAGGATATATTACTTCCAAACACCATCCATCATAGCTTATATGAACCCCATCTCCTGCATTCAGTCCAAAAATATCAATAACTTCCCTAGTAACTGGATTAATGAACCTTAAATAATCATCCGTAAGATTATTATTTATAATTTCAATATCATAAATTATGTTAATCATCTCACCAGTTGATGGATTATTTATACTATATGCAAAATCTGAAATTAAGAAAAAATTATCCTGTGAATCCCAGCCACCTGCGATGATTCCAGTTCCAGAGAGGATTACTTTATTAGTCCAAGGAGTAGGTAATGATTTTACTTCCATTAGCTTTGCTTTCTCAAGAAGTTTTAATTCAAAGTTTGTCCTTATTTCTATGACTTGTGAATTTTCTCTTTTTCTACTTTTAAACATGAATACCCTCTTTTCATATAATTAGATAAGTCCAGTTTAATCTTTTGTAAAATTTATTATAATTTCTTATTAGCGAAACCATATTTAGTCAAAATATATTCTTTAAAATTACTCATTATTTCACCATTACTCCAATAGGCTACCATTTCCTCCTCAGGTATATCTGAAATAGGAACATCAAAATCTTCTGGAATAAAAAGCTGCTCAATTGAAGTACCACATTTTTTACCAGGCTTAGTTGCTAATTTTCCTCTGTATGTTCCAGTAAAAACAACTAGTTTTTCATCTGGATGACAATATGCCAAACAATCTTGGATGATAATAGTACGATTAGTTTTGCCTTTCATTAAATTAATATAATCATCTACGGAAAACCATTCATTTACAAACTTGATAAAAGGTCCAGGAAATCCATTTAAAGATTCAATATAAAAACCAGCATCTGTTACCATAACTGGTTGATTTAATTCTTTACTTGCCCAACTAGCTGAATACATAGCTACTTCTTGAACACTTTTACTCTGAATTTCAGGAGTGCTTAGAATCTTTTGTAATAGAGCAATTCCTGTATTAGTAAATGTTTTTAAAGCAACATCAAACTTAGTATCATTCCCTGTAACATAAACTAAAGTGTTATCCATAATTAAACTCCTTTTTATCTTTTAATTAATTTTTCTACATAATTCATACTTTTTTATAATGCAGAATTATCTTTAGGAGAATTGCACTATATTTCTTTAAATATGTATCAGTACATTATTTTTAGTATAGTATTATTCAGGTTTTAAAGAAGATTATTCTTATACTAAAGTTCATCAATTTCCCTCATCATATAAATCAGTAATATCTTTAATAAACACTGTAAAATTTATTACTGAATAATAAATTACCTTAAGAAATTCTTTGGTTTTACAGTTATTATATTATTTAAGAAAAAGCAGCTTAACTGCTTAATTTGCTCTTTCTCCTCCTATAACTTTGTTTAAAAATTCTTTACTTTGGTGTGCAATAGTTTCATATTCGTAATCATGAACATAGTGACCACAATCTAATAAAATCTGTTGATTTTCAGGTATCCTTGAAACATACTCTATTAAATATTTTTGCCACTGTCCTTTCTCCCAACCTGTATCATCACCATTTGAAATAAAGAATAACATAGGTACTCTCGGTGAACCCATTTCATCGATTTTCTTTGCACTCTCTTTAATATGTTCTAGTTCCTGTAACATTGTCTTCGTAGCCGTTCTTCTATAGAAAATTGTTCTATATATTTGTTTTTCATCATCAGTTAGGGAACCATATTGGATTGCTGCTGAATTGTCATAAATAGATGGGATAAATCGAGTTAATCCAATCCTAGCTGCAAATGCAGGCAAGTTTAAAACAACTTTATTTGGCATTGGATAGTTCTCATATGCATCTGGAACAACTGGGTCTAGTCCTACAATAGCTCCAATTTCATTTGGATACTTTCTTGCCCAATAAAATGTTTCTATTCCAGACATAGAATGAGGAAATAATACATATGGAGCTTTTTCTCCAGCTAGAGTTAAGGCTTTTCTCGTTTCTTCTAGAACTGTATCTATATCTCTCGGAACATCTACAACTTCACTAAATCCATATCCTTCTTTCTCTATAACTGCAATACGATAATCATCACTTAATCGAGAATAGAGACTCTTAAAATCCAATGTTGGAGAACAAGTCTCCCCTCCTTACATAAATACTAAAGTAAAATCACCCTTACCTTCACTATAAACATGCATAAGATGTTCATTGACCGTAACCATTGTACCTAATGGTTGAAATAACTTCGACTCTTGATTTAACTTAATTTTATGATTAATAAAGCTAATCAAAATAATTATTAGTAAAATACCAACAATTGTTACAATGCTTACACTCACATTTTTACCTATCTTTATAATAGTTGCCTCCTTTTCTACTGAGTTATGTTATATAAATAATATTCGTGTTACCTTCTAATACAATGTAGAATTAGCTTTAACGAGATTATACCATATTTCACCAAATATACATTAATATATTTTACAAATTTAATAATAAAAGAATATTATTTTCATATTTAATATTTATATGTTTCCTTTATCATTTAGTTATTTTGCTTATTTACAATATATTTGAATTGCTACGTAAAAACACCACAAAATTCAATTCTAAATAATGCGGTGTTTAGAATAATTATTCGGTTTTTATTGTTGTGATACTAAAAAAGAATATTATGTATCACTATAGCTATAATATAAGTTCATTTCTTATATTTTTACCAGTTTATTTCCAAACCTACTCCAACTTCTTTTACAGGCAAAGTTTTATGTATTTCTGCTCTAACAGCAAATGAAGTACAATGGCAAGGATATAACTCCTTTATATTGTTCTGTTTTAGATAATCGATAGTTTTATTAACCTGTTCAGTTACTTCAAATAAATGAAATCCTCCTATAACTCCTAATACTCGATTATCTTTACATACTTCTTTTGCATATTCGATTATATTGCATATCCCACTATGAGAGCATCCTGTAATAATATAAATGCCCTTTTCATTCTTATATGCAAGAGCTGTGTCATCTATTACATAATCATCAACTGAAGTTTGTCCAACAATTTGTTTACCAATGGGTTTTCTATTTTCGAAGTGGTTTATTTGAGGTATTTCCCCTAAAAAAGTTATATGTTCACTAACTTTAATAGGCTCTTTTGAAAGAATTAGATTGCATTTTTCTTTTAATTCTTCCTCTAGAATAGGAGAACAAATTTTTAAATTGTCTATGAATTTTTCTTTAAATGCATCTGGATGAGCAACAATAGAAATATTATTTTTATTATTTTGTTCAAAGTAGTATTTTAATCCTCTTGTGTGGTCATCGTGACCATGGGAAATAACAATAGTGCTTACATTTTCTAAATCTATACCTAATGCAGTTAAGTTTCTTAGAAATAAATCAGAGTATCCTGCATCCAGTAGTAAGCTAGTATCCTCATCTTCAATATAATAGGAAACAGCAGGTTCGCCACAATAATATTGGTCAATGTATGTATTATTGTCTACTAAAACTTTTAGTTTCACCCTTTTTTCCTCCTTTACTTATACTTAATATTGTGCAATGTTAAATATAAAGATTTGTACTATTTATCTTGTAATAATTTATAATATTTTTTTCATTTCTCTCCCAGCTTATAAGTGCTCCAATTACTCCTCCTATAAAACCTCCAATAAAATATCCAAAATGGTTATAAGGGTCAAAGGATTTTCGGGTAATCAATATGCTAGTTATAGAGTCCACAGAAACCCCCATCCCCATTAGGATACCATTAATGAATACATATCTTCCCTGACCTTTCTTTCTATATTTCTCCACCTACGAATAAATTTTTCAGTATTCATTAACCAATCCCTCCTGATATAGAGCTATTAGTTATTACTACGTATTTTTTCACCACATTATTCAATTTTCAAAGAACATTATTCGTATTTTTAGATTGAAAAGTTAATTCATAATATAATCATATTCTGTAGTAAATATATTTAATCTTTATCAGATATAATAGCAAATACTTGATGGTCTTGCCACTGACCATTTATTTTTACATTTTTTTGTGCTATTCCTTCTTTATGAAAGCCTACTTTTTCTAAAACTCTCATTGAACCAGTATTTGTTAGCATAACACCTGCTTCGATTCGATGTAACTTTAACTCATTAAATGCAAATCTTACTGCTAAAGAAACTGCTTCCGTAGCATATCCATTCCCATTCTGTTGTTTGTCTAATGAATAACCAATTAAACAACTTTGAAGTGGACCACGAAGTATTTGAAACAAATTCACATATCCTATTAGTTCATTGCTATCTTTTACGAATATACCGAAGCAATATTGATCATCATTTTCTCTCTGTTTTGTCATATCACTAATAAATTTACGTTGTGAATCAAGCGTATAAAAGTTATCGTCATGAGTCGGTGAATATTTTTGAAAAAACTCTTTGTTCCTTAAATTTAAATCAAATAATGTTTCTACATCAACATCTTTAAAATATCTAATATATATTTTACTACCTATAATCTCCAATTAAATTACCTCCTATGTGTAAACCCAGTATAGAAAAATAATAGTTTTAAAACATCGCATTATTCAATTTTCAAATAACATTATCCGTATCTGAATTTTCAAAAGTTACGTCGCCTAATACTCAGATTCCAAATTGATTTATTTAAAACTTAATCATTTTTTTCTCCATACTCCTCCATGACATGAAGTAAAACCACAACCTTGATAAAAATCGCGATTATTTTCTTCAAATGTTACTGTTACAATAGAAATTCCCATATCTTCCGCCTCTTGCATTAACCTTTTTACAAGTGCATTACCAATACCTTTTCCTTGATAACTTGGATGAACAATAATATCCTCAAGATATCCGTGTTCTATGCCTGGACCTACCATATATCCAAATGCAATCAGATTATAATTCTTATCCCGTAACCCTGCCCAAAATAAACAATGCTCAAATAAAACAGGATAGTCGCTATCTCTTCGTTGCCACCCTACAGCTTGCCGAAGATCTGGAATCTCATGATTTTGGATTTCTAAATTAATTAATATGTTATATTTTTCCATTTTATCACCATCTCTTACTCGTTATAAATTACAATTCCAGCTAAATTAATTAGTAATTATAGCATATAATAGTGTTTATTATTATTTTTAGATAGATGAAAATTTTAATTTTATTTACCGTATTATTCAACTTTTAAATAACATTCTTTTCATATTTAATATTTATAGATAATAGTATTAACTTTGCAAATATTATTATCATGATATAATCTTCACCAAATTAGAGAACCAATTTATTTTATAACATATTCTTTCATCTGTTTTATTATCTATGATATCGTAGGGGCAAACAGTGTTCGCCAGTTTTCCTTTGCATATTTAGATTTCTTTTCACTTATATACTATAAGTTACTTATTAAAGTTAATATAAAGTCGCAAAATATTTGAATTGCGACGAAAAAACACCGTAAAATTCAGATATGAATAATACAGTGTTATAGTAAATTGCTCGTCTTTTCAGTTGTAACGTTAAATATGAATGTTGTGGAATAATGAATTATTTTCTTTTCACCTTTTCAAGTATTTCAACTAAATACTCTTTTGAATATTTTTCAGCTTCAGTATGTTTTATTAGTTCAGTTGTTGCGTGATGCTCTCTTAGCTCTAAATAAAGTTTAATTATTACTTGTAACGCTTCGATACAATCTTGAGCATCATAGGTAGGTAGTGTCTTTAATAATAATGGTAAATCATGAGGTGCGTCATATTCAATTTTTCTTACACCACGAGGAAGTTTTCCATTTTTCATTAATAATAACGGACCTATTACAATCTGTCGCATGAACGATATAAAATCTATTGCTTCAAATATCTCATTTCTTCCTATTTTTGTTGCACCATAATGTATCCAAACCCAAAATCTATCTTCAATCCATTGCAAATTAGGTGTTGGGAATTTTGCTTTACCTAATCTTAAGCTATTTGTAATTGCATTATCTCTTTCCCACAAAACAATTGGATCTTCAACCCTAATAACAATATCTTTTACTGATACGAACTTAAAATCCACATGTAGTAATGGTGGCCCATATAAGCATATAACTAGTCTAGGTTCACCAACATGTTCACCAGTAAATGCTGATAGTACCCTTCCTAAACTCTCTACTATTTTAAACCTTTCATCCATTACAGACTCATAATGATCAGAATCTACAGCTATAATAAGGTCAATATCTGAGAACTCATCCATTTCATTTGAAATGTACGACCCTCCTATAGCTATACCTAAAATTCTTAGATCATCTTTTAGTATCTCGATTGAGTGATTAATAAAGTCACTGTGTATACTTGGTACCATGCAAGTCATCCCCTTTTTTTATAGCCAAATTAAATACATATAATTAGGCATTACACCAATGTATCATACTTTTAATCTCAATTCAACATTTTTTAAATTAATAGACATTTATAAAAGTATTTAATCTATTGGTAAAGCTACTATTGTTTTATATAATATCTTACGAGCATGACTTTATTAACATTAAAATTACACTATATTTTATATTCAAATATAAAACATACAAATTTAAAACACTGTATTATTCACTTATCAAAGAACATCATTCATTTCTGTACTTTCAATAGTTAGTACGCATTTTAATCAATTTACGTCATTATAATAAATCAATAACATCTTTAATAAATGATACTGATTGTGAATAATATGATTATGAGGTGATTTTGAACTTTCTGGAGAACACTGTTCTCCCCTACACAAAATGCATTTTTAATATATAATTATAAAATAACATTCTCCCTTTAATTGTAATAATTTATATTTTTGTAGATTTATACCATGCCTAAAATTAGTTTTATTCATAATATATTCCCTAGAAAATACTGTTTCCCTTCTACTTATTCTAATAAAAATAATAAATAGATTATAGTACTATAATCTATTTATTAAAAAATATTTAAATTGAATAATAAGAAATACCGTAAAATCTATTTCTGAATAACATGGTATTTTAATGATTATTTAATTTTTATATTTGTTACATTAAATTAGAATATTACGTAATACTATTTACTGCTTCTTTAATTCTTTCAAGAGCCTCATTCAATAAGTTTTGAGAACAGGCAATATTAATTCTAGCGAACCCTTCACCACATTTTCCAAATCCCGATCCAAATGTTAAGGCAACCTTTGCCTTGGTCATAAAGAAATTTTCAAGTTCATCTTCATTCATTTTTAATTCTCTGCAATCTAACCAGACCATATATGAACCTTCAGGCTTAATTACTTTAATTTGGGGTATATTTACTTCAAAATAATCAATTAGATAATGCAAATTGCTTTGTAAATATGTGATTAATTCATCTAACCAAGGTCCGCCATGTCTGTATGCAGCCTCAACAGCAGCTAAACTAAATACATTTGTTGCGAAATCAAAATCATATCCTATCAATGCAGATTCATAAATATCGCATAATTGTTTATTAGGTATAATCAATATGCCATGAATCAACCCCTGTAAATTAAAAGATTTACTTACAGCTGTAATAATAATGGAATTCATTGCAAATTCTTCTGAAATAGATCCATAGGGTATATGTTTATGGCCTTTAAATATTACCCCACCATGTACCTCATCAGAAAGGATTAAAACCTTATACTTATTACAAATTTTACCTATTCGTGTAAGCTCTTCACTTGTAAATACTCTGCCACTTGGATTGTGAGGGTTGACTAATATAAATATTTTCACATTGTCAGCAATCTTACTTTCAAAATCTTCAAAATCTATGCTGTAATGCCCATCTTTAAGTACTAATGAGTTTGTTACCAAATCGCGTCCACTTTTTTTCACTATATCAATGACTGGATGGAATGTTGGTGAATGTGCCATTGTCTTATCTCCAGGCTCTGTAAATGAATCAATGCATATTCTAACTCCTGCCCAAATACCTGGAGAATTAGACAACCATTCTTTTTTTACTCTCCAATTATATCTTTGAGCATACCAGTCAATTATAGCATTATAATATGAATCTGATTTTAATTCATAGGCAAATATCCCTAATTTGGCGCGATTGATTAACGCTTCAGTAACACACTGCGGCGACATAAAATCCATATCAGCTGTACCCATAGCTATAATTTCTTCATTCTTGTATCTATCCCATTTTATTGAATTTGTTCCTAATCTAAAAATCCTTTCATCAAACATACTATAGCCTCCTTTTTTATTCTATTTTTATATACTTATTGTTATTTTAAAAATTTAGTGTACTATTATTAAATATAAAAAAACCCTTCATCCTAAAGAAATAGGACGAAAGGTATAACTTCCGTGGTACCACCTATGTTAGCTTACATATGCTCACTCAATATCAGTACAGAACTATTTCTAAATTCGATACTGTCCAATTACTAACGGTTTGGCTCCGTCCGAATGTACACTCTAATATAGATTTCCATTGGAAACTCCAAGATGTTATTCATTACACTCTTAGCGTAGGTATTCCACCATCACCTACTCTCTTTAGCCAGTGTTATGTAACTACTACTTCTTTTCTTCGCTTTTATTTATTAAATTTATAACGATAATACCATTGTATAAAATACTTATCAATTCTCTTAATAATATTCTACTTTATTATCTATGATATCGTAGTGGCGAACACTGTTCACCACTACAAAAATGAATTTATATAGAATTTATAAACTCTTGCAATCTTTCAATGAATTTTCCTACATGCATACCATCTAATAGCATATGATTCACTTGTATAGAATAAGGTAGTAACATCTTGTCCCCATCCTTAAAATATTTTCCCCAAGATATTTTAGGAATAGAGTCTTCTTTATTCATTATTATTTCATTAGATATATGTGTAAATGATATCCATGGAATACAAGAATAGTATATTAAATCATCTCTTACTTCACTTGTCTTTGGAAAATATTCTTTTTGTTCTTCTGATTTTTTCTTTGCATTATTAGAGAAAGTTATAATATCATCCTCTATATCTAATGTCACAATTTTAAATAAGTTATTTTCTGGCGACATATCAGTAAAAGATGGTTTAAGTACATCATGTAAAATAATCTTACCATCTCTAATTTTATAACGAAAATCTTCAAGTTCATTCATAACAACAGTAGACGCATAAATCATTCCATAATAAAAGGATATCTTTTTCACTTTAACAAATGATAAAAAATTAGTAATATCAAGATTCATACAAATATTGAATTGGGGATAATCAGCATTGCTAAAGAATTGATAATGTTCTTTTCTTTCCCAAGTATCAAAATTAATATATTTCATATTTCCTCCTACTTGCATAACATATTTTTTAATTGTTTAAAAGTAATTTACTTTATATTCAGATAAATTCTAAGAATTTATGAGAAAAATTTAATAAAAAAATTAAAGATCAAAACACATTATTATTTCATTCTCGTCAACTTCTCCAGTATGATAGAACCCTAATCCACTATATAATCTTTTTGCAGCTTCATCTCCATCAATATAACATAGAATAATCTTTGGATATTTTCTTTCACTTTTTATTTGTTCAATTACCAACTCCATCGCCTGTTTTCCATACCCTTTTCCTTGATAACGAGCATCAATCATAAATTGATCAATAAGATATGACTTTTCTTCATCATAGTGCCGTAATAATATAAATCCCACCATTAAATCTTCATAATAAACTGCAAGTGGTATTGCATCATCATAATAAACATATGCTTTTGCTAAAGATTTTGAATTTGGTGTCACAAATTTTGTTTGATATTCTGCTACTTGTAACCTTAAACATTCTCTATAATTATCTTTTGATATCTTCTCCAATCTAATCATTTTATTCACCTTTTTAATGTTTAATATGCTACAATATAGAAACAATTTTTGAAAAACTATACTATATCATATCAGATATTCATTTATATACTTCATATGTTGGTTAATTCATATCACTAGATCACATTATTCAATTTTAAATAATACAATATTTTCTTATTTAATACATTATCTAAACATTTGAACATACCATGTCTTATAATCATGCTTTTTATAAAAATTTATAATACTATCAATATCCTTTGTTGATGAATAAATTAAAGACCTCTCAATTCCATTATTTTTAGCAACTTCTAATATTTTTTCTAATAAAATACTCCCTATACCTAATCCCCTGTTATTTGTTGCTGTATAAACATCATCTATTTCTATATAAAGCTGTCCACAATCAATTACACTCATGTTTTCGGCTTTATGAACTGTCCCATAGACAAATCCTACAATCTCATCATTTAACTCAGCAACAAAAAAATATTTACCAAGTTTCGCTTGTAGATATTTTTTATCAGCAGGAATAAACCCATAAGTTATATCTGCATTACACCATTGTTGCTGCAGAAAAATAATTCTGTCTAAATCTTCATATGTACATTCTCTAATAATTAAGCCTCTCATACTCCCCCCATTATTTGCTTCTTAATATTTTATTAAATACGTATTAATACATTATACATATCTCTAACACCTTACTATCTTCATATATAATGTGTATATTCTGTATTAGATTTAGAAATAATATTCTACTTTACTATCTATGATGTCGTAGGTGCGAAAAGTGCTCACCGTTTTTTTTTGCACATCTAGATTTCTTCTCACTTATATAATATAAGTCAATTATTAAAATTAATATAAAGTGGCAAAATATTTGAATTATGAAACAAAAATACTGGTTATTCTTTTGAATAATACGGTATTATGAATAATTTATTTGATTTTACAGTTTAGTTGTTAAATATGAATAGTATGTCCTAATGTCTACATATGTCAGATGTTTTTATCTCATTTGTATATTAACTTCAAAGGTTATTGGTCTGCTTTTTTCTCTTATTCTTTTCATTAATAAAATAAACTACCAATAAAATCAATAAAGAAGTCCAATATATTATATTAATGATTATTTGTGCTGTTTTACCTACATTGCTATATATGCCAAAAGATTTTCTGTAAAAAATTCCTGTAATAGCCATCAAAACTATAAGTAAATTAGAACCCTTTTTATCTTTGCTAAACTTAATTATAAAATATATTCCTATGATAATAAAAAATAAAATTGTACCATAATCCATAACAATATCCTCCATTCTGGTCCGTCATATCTTACTATCATGAATTAATTATAACATATTTTGTAAATACCGTATTATTCAATTTTCAAAGAACAATTTAGTTCGCAATATAATCAAATTATGAAGCAAAACATAACACCCTAAATCATTCAAATTTCCTCATTTTTTTAAAATCTATATCAATATAAGGTAGTCGATTCTCAATATTATATTTCATATCTTTTAAATACTCTTTCTATGAATCATTAATCTCATAATTTGCCCATAATTTTAAAATAAAGTTATATGAGCAAATCCTTCTATATTCTAAAAATAATGGTATTCTCTCTATCCATTCTTCTTCAATTTTATTTTCTTCTAAATATCCTTTTAAAAAGCTTTCAATAAACTTAACTCCAAACTCTATACGCTCTTGTACGTTCCTTATAGGAACTGTTTGTAAAGAATGATAAAGAGCAATTGCAATATCACAAACATACCAATGATATAAACAATCATCAAAATCAAAGACTATTATACTACCATCATGAATAAAAAAATTATATTGATGGAAATCATTATGTATCAATCCATAAGAATCCTTATCTTTAGGCAAAATATTCATTTCATTTATTATTTCTGTCCATATGTTATAAATAGCAAAATCCTCTTTAGTAATTCTATATCCTTCTCTAAAATTGATGTCTTCATTCCACTGTTCCCTTGCAATTATTCCTTCTTTTGGCGTATAATCTTTTGTCAAACAATGAATCTTTCCCATTGTCTTTCCCCATTGATAAAATAATGATTCGTTCCATCCATTAACATTATCCACTCTTGGAGAGTGTCCATTAGCTTTTTCAAACACTGAAACAAAATAGCATTGGTCATTATCATATATAACATCTACAAATTTATTATTTATAGATGGTATAGTTTTTGATACATTTACTTTCATATGAAATAGATAATTTATATAATCCATTTCAGCCTCATAACGTGATAAATTACAGGAATTTTGTTTTGAAATTCTTAAAATATATGCATTGTTTTCATTTTGTAACTCGTAAATAAGATTAGCTGAATTGCCAATTTTATTAATATTAACTTCCAGTATATTTAATTGGAAAAGTTTAAAAGCTTGCTTTAGAATTAAATTATTATCTTTCATTTCTCCTCCCACTTCGCAACAATTCATGCAAAATTATCTATTTTCAGATTTTTTGATTGATAAATAATTAAATCATAAATTATTTGAATACAATATCTCATTATTATACTTTATTAATAACAACTTTCTTAGCTTTATTTAAAATATTCTACTTTTCTCTTTTATTCTGTATTTCAAAATATATTGATTCAATTCCATCTTCAACAAATGTTTCAATTTTTATAAATCCAACCTTCTCTAATAATCCTATTGATCTATAATTATTGGAATATGTAAAGGCTCCAACTTTTTCTATATTAAACTTATTGAATACTTCTTTAACAAAAGCTTTTGTAACCTCTGTTGCTATCTCCTTACCCCATAACTCCTTTTCAAAGATGACAACACTTAGCATAGACATTTTTTCATTATTTTCATCTATACCATAACACCAAATATCTCCAATATATTTTCCTTCAAAATATATTACTTTGCCGTAGCTTAAAGCATCTTCTTTTAGAGACTCCTCAAATAATCTTAATGCTTCTTCTAAAGATTTAATACTAAAAGGAAATAATTTTTTTATTTCTTCATCTTGAGTTTTTTCCCAGAAGGTCACTACATGATTCTTCCCTCTTGTTTTTAGCATTATGTCCATAAAATTCATCCTTCCATAAAAATTCTACTATAATGCAAGTTTTATTTTTATTGTGCTAAATTCTACTCAAAGCTTATTTCTATAAATTTAGGTCTAATTTCAATATTTAATTGTAATATATTCACTAGAAAGTACTGTTCTCCTTCTTCCTATCTTAATAAAAATAATTACTCTCCTTATTTTATTAATAACATTATCTATCATATTATTACAATCTACTTATTAAAGTTAGTATGAAATATAACGTAAAGAAACCGTAAAATTCAGTTATGAATAATACGGCCTTTTATAAATACTTCGTTTTTTTAGTTGTGGCGCTAAATCAGAATCGTGAGCATTGATGTGTCTATAGTGACGTCCATCAGAATTTGATATGCAGGATTAAATTATTTATTCCGTGAATAGACATAAATAATCTTCTGGAATAAAATAGTTAGCTTATTCCAGAAGAATCCAAAGACGTTCTGTGTTTTTATATACTCACTGTTGGCTCAAGTATTGTCAATGTATTGTTATAAGTGTTAAGGTTAGCTTGAGCACCTATAGGTATAGCCATCTTGTATCTGCCATGTCCTGATGCTAAATTTGTCATAAGAGGTTTATTCAATGGCATTATAACTTCATTAATTAAATCTTCATATGACTTACCATATGCAATTGTACAACTCGTACATTCACCCATAATGATACCTGCACAATCCCTAAATTTACCTGCTAATATTAGATGGTTTATATACCTGTAAACTGTGTTAATAGGCTCATGAACTTCTTCAATTAATATTATCTTTCCTCTGGTATCAACTTCAAATGGAGTGCCAAGATTATCTACAAAGGATGTAAGGTTACCTCCTACTATAGGCCCTGTTACATTTCCAGGGATTCTACTTATTAGAGGCATTCCAGGAGGATTTTCAAGCTCCCTTGGTGAGGTAAGTGTAGACGTAGCAGTGAAAAACTGATTGAAGTTGTATGCAGGAGTAGTCGGTCTAAAGTCTATTAAAAGAAGACTATGAAAAGTAATTAAGTCAGACCATTCATATAAAACATTTAATAAAATTGTTATATCACTGTACCCTGTGATAATTTTAGGATTCTGTGCAATGACAGAGTAATCAAGATATGGTATAATACCTGCAACACCTACTCCACCCCTTGAGGGTATGATAGCCCTCACATCAGGGTTTTTAAACATATCCATTAAATCAGAGGCCCTCTCTTCTTCTGTGGCTGCAAGATATCCATTAGAAGAATATACGTATTTTCCTAAAACTACATTAAATCCCATATTATTAAGAGTCTGTATACCAGCATTAATGGCATTCGCAGATAATGGACTCCCTAAAGTAACTATTCCGATTGTATCTCCTTCACGTAAAATTTGTGGTCTCGTTGCCATACTCATTCACCTTCTAAATAACTTAATAATATATAATCTTACAATTCCGTAAAAACTACTCCTTGTCGCTATTTATATCTATCCTCCCCCACGGACAGGAAGTTTAGACTTGTGGAATTACTAAAACTTCGTTTCATTATTATTAGAATATTATACGAAGTTACTCATTATTACTTATATCCTTTGTATAAGAATATAAATTTTTCTATTTTAAAACATCGTGTTACTTCACTTATCAATGATTCATAATTTGCTTAACAGCCGCCAATGAAAATGAGTATGCAATGTATATATAGATATATCAGTTCCAAATTTAATCTATGAATTCATAAAATTGTGCTATTAAATTATTACTGAGAAATTTAAAATTAATTAACCGTAGCGGCGAACAGTGTTCGCCATATATTATTGAATAAATATTAAACTATAAGAGGTATTAAAAAGAACTGACGAACATTGTTTACCCTTACATGTTACTACATAAAATATTTGAGTTATAATGTAAAAATACCGTAAAATTCAAGTTTGAATAATACGGTATTAGTTATTACTATTTATTTTTTATATTAAATAATTAATTATATAAGATTATAATTTTATATAATTAATACAAAACTAAGCTTTTGCTTGAACATAAACCTTTATTTTTTCAATTCTTTTTTCTTTTATTTCTTCTAACTTAAATATTAAATTCTCATATTCAATATTTTCTTCCTCAGTAGTCTCAGGAATACGTCCAAGAAGGTCAATAACAAATCCACTTACTGTATCATAATTGTCATTTTCAATATCTATATGAAAATAATCACTAAAATCATCTAGAGAAAACATACCATCTATTATAAAAGTATTGTTATCAATTTTATTTATAGATGGTTCATCTTCATCATATTCATCCTCTATGTTACCCATAACTTCTTCAATAAGATCCTCTATGGATACTATTCCTGAGAACCCTCCATATTCATCAATTAATACTGCCATATGCTTTCTAGAGGCTTGTAATTCTTTAAATAATTCATCAATATTTTTTGTTTCTGGAACAAAATATGGTTGTTGTAATATACTTCTAATATCTACATTTTCAAAACCATACTTTCTTGCTTCAATGAAGAAATCTTTCATATAAAGAATACCAATAATATTATCAATCTGTCCCTCATACACAGGAATTCTTGAATATCTTTCTTCTAATAACTCATCTAAGATTTCACTTAAAGGAGTATCTATATTAATTAAGTATACTTCAGTTCTTGGTGTCATTACTTCATCTGCTAATTTATCATCAAAATCAAATATACTATTTATCATTTCTTTCTCAGTTTCATTTATAACTCCATGCTCTTGTCCAACTTCTACCAAAGACTTAATCTCTTCTTTTGATACCTTTTCATCTAAACCGTCTATTTCAAGACCAAATAATTTAATCAAAATATTAGTTGATGCTGAAAGCAGTTTTACAAATGGCACAGTTATTTTAGATATATATAGTATAGGTATTACGGAAATCATCGCTATTGTCTCTGATTTTTGTAGTGCTACTCTCTTAGGAAATAATTCACCAAATACTAATGTTATATAAGAAAGTATAATAGTTACTACTATTAAGGCTATTTGTCCACTATAAGGAATATTAAATCTATTTAGATATTGTGCTAAATCACCTGATAATCCAGTAGCAGCAGAAGCACTAGAAAAAAAACCAGCAAGAGTTATTCCTACTTGAATAGTAGATAAGAATTTCGTTGGCTCCTCCATAAGTTTTAATAGTAGTTTTGCTTTCTTGTTTCCCTCTTCTGCAAGAATTTTCATCTTGTTCTTATTTAAAGATACTATAGCCATCTCAGCTGATGCAAAAAATGCATTTATCAATGTTAAAATGACTATTAAAATTAATTGTGAAGTTAAATTCGCGGGTTCAGGATCTGTTTCCATTATTAATTCCTCCAAAAATAAAATATTTTTACAATAAATAATATCACAAATAATAACAATAGTAAAGCGAGTAGTAAATGATTGTTATGAGTATAATTAAATATTACATGTATATACCTTCTACTATTATATTTGCTATTTAATATCCTTATGCCTAGGTTTATAATATTCTAATATTATAACTTAATTTACATCCAAATTATAATATGGATTCTCTATTAAAATAAATTATTTCAACGCCGTATTATTTAGTTTTCAAAGAAATTAATTTTTATATCTTAAAATTCATCAACTAATTCGTCTTTTAAGAATAATACCAATTAAAGGTTATAAATTGTAACTTACTCAAAACTTTCCACAAATATTATTTTCAATAATTCACTTGGAACTTGTTGATTATGAAAAATTTGCAGCATCCCTTTTGGCGTTATCTTATATCCTGATAACTCATCTTTATGAAAAATAACTGCTTTTGCTTCAATATTAATATGATCTTTAAAGGGAATAAGACGAATAAAATTATTACCTACATAAAATGACGGTAATTTAGCCCACAATTTCTCATCAATACTTCGAGATGTACTTTTGTAAATAAGTTCATAAAACATATAAAATCTTTGCTTTGTTTGTTCATCAAAATTCTCTAAATAATTAAATATATCCTCTTTCATTTTTTAAAGCTCCATTTTTACAAATTTATTTTGTCTGTGTGTCATATAAATAACCTTTATTACACAATTTCTTACATTACACATCACTATATTTGTTAATTATATATAATCTTTAATACTGTGCATTCAGTTTTCAAAGGATTGTAAATCACAAAATAAAATATCATCTATCATTTCTTGATTACTGACCTTCTTTATTATGCAACCATATAGAGCATTTAGTCTTGAGAAATAAGAAATATCAAAGGAATAATACCTATTTATTAATATTTCAGCATTGAATTTAATAATGGACATTAAAGAGCTATTAACATTAGAATTTGGAATAATATTACAAAATTTACTTTTTGGGGTAATAGTATTGAATTTTGTAGTTGTTATGCCTTATAAGAATATTATGTCTAATATTAATTATTTCGTATTGGTATGTTTTTTTATTTCATCAACAATTATAAATGTGCATACTACTACTATTGCACATAATATTGAAATTGCAGTAACTACAAGACCTATCTCATAAGCACCAGACCCAATTGCTGAACCCACATTTGTAGCTAAAAATTCTACTATCCAAAATGTTATAAATCCTATCAATAAATAAACTATTTTTTCTCCCATTATTATCCCTCCTTGATTTATATATCATTTATTACAATAAAAGATTAATCTTAAGAGAATTTCACCATATTATGCCAAATATATATCTATATATTTCATAAATTTGGTAGTAAATATTTCTAAAATCATACTATTTAATTTTTAAACTACACTATTCATGTTTTGAAGTTCAATATTTAGATTTTAATCTAATTAATTTGTATCATTATATAAGGTAATAATATCTTTTCTGCTTTACTATTTATAATATCGTAGAGGCGAACATTGTCCGCCAGCTTTCCTTTCCACATTGGTATCATTTAATTAAACCACATGATTGCATGAATGTACTTTTACATAATAATATATTTATGAAATTCAGTACTATTACAACATGTTTAAGTATTATTTATTAAAATATTAAATTTATATCCAATATATGATAGTAGAAACTAGTTTAAATTTTCTGACAAACACAGTTCACCACTACATGTTGCTACATAAAATATATATCCTATTTTAAACATATATACTTATAAAATAATATCTAAACTG
The DNA here is from genome assembly GCF_054863625.1 of Clostridium sp. Marseille-QA1073. Taxonomy (NCBI): domain Bacteria; kingdom Bacillati; phylum Bacillota; class Clostridia; order Eubacteriales; family Clostridiaceae; genus Clostridium; species Clostridium sp. Marseille-QA1073. The sequence continues at coordinate 18,241 of NZ_JBSVQM010000021.1, forward strand.
TGAATAATCATGATTCTCTAACCTATTTTCTTTTAAGTGCACCTTTCAATTACTATTTATCTCCTTATCTTTTAAACAATATATTACATATTATATGAAATGCGTTGTTTATAATTATTTTATAAGAACATTACCTAGTGATATAAAATTGCTACATTTTATTCATCGTTACTCTTTGCTTTTTGATTAATCCATTCTTCTTTTAAAATTGCGTATATTACATCATCTGCCCATTCATTATCAAACCAAAAGCTTTTTTTAAAATGTGCCTCTTTTCTCATTTGAACTCTTTCAAGCAATGCTATAGATTTTATATTTCTGGGATCAACTGAAGCAATTATTCTATGCTTTTTTAAATTATTAAATAAGTAATCTATTAAAGCAATGATAGCTTCGGTAGCATATCCTTTGCATTGATGATCTAAAGATAATGTAAATCCTATTTCTACCTGTAAGTTATCTAAATCTATAAAATGAATTCCTATATCCCCTACTAACTCATCAGTTTCCTTAATAAAAATTCCAAGTTGATACCAGTATCTGGTATATTCAGAATTTTAACAATTTTTTCATTAATAAATTCTTTTACCTCTTCGACCGTTTGCGGTTTCCAGCCTTGAAATTTATATATTTGTGGATTTGAGCGATATTTAAATATAGACTCTGCATCAGAAATTCTAATCCTTCTTAATGCTAATCTTTCTGTTGAAATATTCATCTCATTGAAATTCATTATTTTTACCTCCGAATGTATAATTTAGTTAACCAAAATAGGACAGTTCGCTTCTAAAACTTAAAGTATCTATACCTTCACAATTACACTGTATATATCTTGTTGCGTATAATACAATTATACATTACATAACCATTAATTTGCTTCTTTTCTTAAATACCGCATTATTCAACTTTTAGAGAACAGTGTTCATATTTTTGGTTATAACTGTATCATTTTAATTAAATTATGACATAAAACACCATCAAATTTATCTCTAAATAATATGATATCTTAAGAAATAATTTGAGTGAATATCCCAAAACTATATGGATAAAGTAAATAGTAATTATATTGACGAGTCTTAAGAGCATGGTATAATTAATATAGTTAGTTGTGACTAACTTAAATATTTTTATAGATTTATAGAGGGGATGGTATTTATGTCAGTAAATAATATAACTAGTTTACAAAGTGTACAGTCAACCATGTTAATCCCACTGTGGGGACGGGCAAAAATGAGCAGGTTATATCCTGAAATTTTTATAGATGATAAAGCAATAGAGATTATTGAAAGATTAGACTATGATTTTTCTGGTATAGAAAAGGCCTTCGGTGAATTCGGAGGAATTAGCTATATTGCACGTGCCATTCATACTGACACAATAATTAAAAATTTTATTAAGCGATATCCTAAAGCTACAATTGTTAATATTGGCGCCGGTTTGGATACCACCTTTTCCAGGGTGGACAATGGTATAATAAAGTGGTATGATCTGGATTTACCGGATGCAATTGACTTTCGCGAAAGTATCATTAAGCACTCGGATAGAAATCACTTTATTGCAAAATCTGTCTTTGACACTAGTTGGTTTGACGATATTCAATTTAATAAGGACAATGGTATATTATTTATAGCTGGAGGTGTTTTTCATTATTTTGAAGAAAAAAAGCTTATAGATTTATTCTGTAAGCTTGCTAAACACTTCCCAAAGGGAGAAATATTTTTTGATGCTAATTCGAAAGAAGGTCTTGAAATATCTAACCAGATTGTTCGTTCTTCTGGTAATCATAATGCATTGATGACATTTTCCGTGGACGATCCATCTTCAATGGAAGATTGGTCACATAAAATAAAATTAATTGCTTCCTATCCATATTTTAAAGATATTCCACGTAGCAAAAAATGGCAAGAAACTACCCGTGTTAACATGGATAAAGTAGATGAATCAGGTATGTGTAAGTATATTTTTCTCAGATTTGAAGAATAGAAAAGTCAATTATTGTATATATTCATATTTATATAATGGTACAAGTGTATATAAGATATACTAAAATAGAATTATATAATATTATAAGAGTAGCGAAATACTACTCTTATAATGTTGATTAAAATCCAGAATCACTATTCTATTTTATTTAAAATTACTTCAAAGTGTTATTCTACATTTAAATATAAGCCATTAAATCATATAACTAATAGCAATTAATTACTTTTCCTATAAATAGTAACAATATTATGAATACTAGACTTGATATAATACTAAAAATAAAAATCATTTTATTTTTATAATAAATTTTCACTATAAAATTTTCACAGTGCACATGATATTTAATATTCAATGCATTCAACTTAATTTCCTTAACAAAATGTGATTATAAAAAGATATATTTATATACTCATCTATGTTACACACTTTCATTTCAACTTCAAACATTTTTTCTTGCCACATTGGCTCATACTTAATTTCATTATTTTGTTGCAAACCCAAAAACGTTCTAACTCCAAGAACCTTTTCAATATTAACGTCTAAATCCCCTATCCACTCTCTAACATCATTTACATCATAATAATCCACTTGTCCAAAATTCATAACCTTAGCTGCTTCCCCATCAAGTAGAGATATTGCTTCATCCACATTGTTTTCAAAAACAATTTTTTGCATGATTCTTCCTGCATGATTATGTTTTACTATAGATATTATCCCATTTGGTTTAAGAACTCGGCATAATTCTCTAAATATTTCTTTTCGTTCTTTCGCATACTCAAAAACATTATGGCATATTACAACATCAAAGAAATTATCATCTTGCTCTTTTAATTGTTCTATATTACCAATAATCTGTTTATAATTGTTGTCACATATTCTCATATCTATCATATTAGCATCTGGTTCTATTGCTACCACATCATTATTCTTTGCTAAATGATTTGCAGTAATTCCCAACCCACTTCCAAAATCGAGGATTTTACAATTAGTTACTTGTGATAGTTGTTCCCAAAGCAATCTATAGTATAATGCACTCCAAGGCTTTTTCATATTTTCTAAGTATGTTTTTAAATCATTACTCATTATGTTCCTCCAATTATATAAATCATTTTTTATTGTAATATTTTACATTTATGTCATATTTGATTTTTCCCTCCTAATATATTCCCTAAGAAATACTATTCTCCTTCTTATTTCAACAAAAATAGTAACTAACATAGTGCTATAAGTTGCTTATAAAGTTAGTATAAAGTGTAAAACATTTTAAATTAAGCTATAAAAAACACTGTAAAATTCATTTCTGAATAATACAGTGTTTTAAAAATTTATTCACTTTTGAAGTTGTTAAATCTAATATATACGTATAATGCATTCTGTTAATTAAATCATATATCATATCAATTAATATTAAAATTATGAATTAATTAACAACTATAAATCAGTACTATTTAATCATTATGCTCTGAGTATTTCATAATTCTTTCTTTTAAAAATACGTTAAATTCATTGTATTCATCCCAAGATAGATTTCTATTAAAACTCATAATCTTTAATTTATGACCTTTATACTCTTTTCTATATGGTGGATGAATATGTTCAAATTCTTGAAGCTTAAATCCTAAGTTAGAATAAAACTCTAATCTTTTAATTGATATATCATCTACTGGTGGGTCTATTTCTAAAACTATAGTTTCATTATTCTCGCAAAAATCCTTTAAAATTCTAGAACCATAGTTTTTTCCTCGTAGACTAGGCGATATTGCTAAGTGTTCAATGTATTTACAATTATCTAAATCCCAATATAATAATATTCCAACTAATTTATTATTTTCACAAACGGCCATGCAATTATATTTATCATCTTTTAAAACGTCCATTTGATCTTTTATAGTTCTTTGCTCAAATATAGGAAAACTCACTTTATATATATTCATTACATCACCAAAATAATTATTATCACTAGAATTTATTCTTACAAACTCCATTTCTATTTCCTCCTAAAGTTTTATATTAACTATAGATTATATCATATATTAAAATAATCTAAAATTTATTAGTTTGAGATTTATTATTGTAACTTAGTTGCTCCAAATACACTCTTACTATGTAACATTTTGTAATAACCTTATGTTTAGTTTTCAAATAACATTGTTTGTATTTTAAATTTTAATATGTAAGTTGTAATATAATCAAATTATATATTAAAAATACCATAGCATTCATTTCTGAATACTACGGTATCTTAGAAAATTATTTAGTTTTATAGTTATTAGAACTTTATTTATAACATATTCTTATCATAAATATATTAGATTTAGCACAATATTTCATAAAACATATACTGCTCACCCCTGAAATCTCTAATTCCAAGACAAGTCATTCCAATTTTCTTCATAGCTCTCATAGATCCAATATTTTTAGGGTTAGCCATACCATATATTTTTGCTATATTACTATTTTTAAAAGCAGTTTCTATAACAGCTTTTCCAATTTCAGTAGCATATCCTTTATTCCAAAAATCCACCCTAATTGCCATTCAATTTCTGGTTGCTTCATCAAATATGGATTCAACCCTGTTAATCCTATAATTTTATTGCTTTCTTTTAATATAACTGCTCCATGAAAGTTATCTAATGATAAACTTTCTCTATTAATACTAAATTGGATATATCCCTTAGTTCTTTCTTTGGTCCAAACAGTGTCCCCAGTGTATATATGAACTCGCTTGTCTGACATTAAGTTATACAACTCATCAGTATAATCTAATAACCAAGGTTTTATATATAAACGTTCCGTTTCAATTATAATTTCGCTCATATTATTTATTTCCAATACTAATTGAATTTAAATGGTTTCTTTCATCAATTCTTCTAATCATTGAATAACAATATGGGGTAAAATGTTTAAGCCAGAAGCGTCTTCCTTCAATATTAGCAGATTCAAAATCTGTAGAACAGCGTTTCACTCCCTTTTCAATAGCCCAATCAGTTGCGACATTTAATAGTCTTGACATTATATGTCGTCCTCTATATTCTGGTAATACATACGCTCCATTTATTGCCATTGTATAACCATCATCTAATTCATCCATATTAATTTCAGTTGTATTTGTTTTTAAATAACCTATAATTTTGCTATTAATCTCGGCAATCCATAAATTATTACCTTCTGTTTTAAGCCAATCGCTATATTCATCTATATAGTTTTCACTAATATGATTATATAAATATATTGGTGATGATGAAAGATGCTTGTCTATTCCTTTAAAAAGATGTTTCATATTAATAAGGTCTGTTATATCAGCTTTTCTTATCAATATGCTATTATCTATATTGGGTATAGCTATTTCTTCAAGTGGACGTACAGCGTCAATAACCAACATACCAAATCTATTCATCACCCAAGAATCAGTTATATTTTTATCATTAACGTACAGCAACACCATGTGTATAACAACGTGAATTGACCCACAAATCAGAAGCTCTTCTATAGAGTTCACTATATAAATACTTTTTATCATATCCATCAGCTATCCCATGAAGTGTATGATGTCGTAGGTGCGAACAATGTTCGCTGGTTTTCATTCATGTAAATAACATTAAAAAAATATTATTTAAACATCAATCATCTACCTAACACCTAATAGTAGAACCACTTTGGATTTTCTGAAGAACACTATTCTCCCCTACAGAAAGCGCATTTTTAATATGCAATACTCTGCTTTTAAATTATGTTAAACATTGCCATGAGTGATGCTAAAGTGTTAGCACAACCATGAAGTAACCAGCTTGAAATTATAGATCCTTCTGATTGTTTTTCATTAATTACTCCCATCAGCCAACCTGCCATAGCAGTGATTAAAGTAACTATTAGTGCTCCTAATATTCCCGATAATTCCCTAAACATAATTCCATGCATTAGTCCAAATAATAGTGCTTGAATAGAATTTCCAATTTTAAATCCAAATCTTTTTACAAATCTTTTTGTTAAAAATCCTCTAAAGAAAAGTTCTTCAGAAAGGCCTGTCTGTAAAAAAGCATAGATTAGAGCTAGGAAAAGAGCAGAAATACCTTTTCCTTCAAACTTAGAAGTTGCCATATTAGAACTGTCTATAAATAATGGCACAATTATAAATGCTGAAAAAGATAAAACAAATATAGTAAATAAAAAAGTTATCATATAATTTCTTTTATTTTTTACTATTGGCTTTTTTATGCCTAAGTATTTTAAGAAGTTTGACTGTTTTTTATCTCTTGTAAGCCACCAAATAAATGGTAAAATTAAAAATAATATAACTTGAATAATTGCACTAATTAACAAATTAATAAATTCCATATTATAGCCTCCTATTATAATGCACTCTTCGCAAAATATAATAATTATGAATTATATTCTTAAAAAATATTATCCTCCTAATCCTTACCTTAAAAGTTGATAGCTATATTGTAATATAATCATCCTATAACTTAAAAACAGCTAATTTAATAATTCAGAAACAGATAAAAATATAAATAAGATGCCTAAAATAATCCAACCTATTCCAGTAATCTTATAATAATTCTTATCTTCTTTTAAATCTGTTCTCTTTATAATATTAATTCGATCTAATCCATTAATAATATTACTTACACCTAAAAATAGAAAAACAACATTCTTCTCAACAAAATGTAAAAAATATAAAATAGCTAAAATTGCGGTAATAATATTAAATATCCACTGTATTATTGAAATAATTTTATAATTGTTTTTCAAAATTACTCTCTCCTCTATTTATTTATAATAATTTAATTTATATAATCTAATATTTATATCCACCTAAACTTATATCTATAATACATTCTCTTTAACACTTCAATTTCCTTCATATTCCAGCAAAAAGACATCTAATATACTTTGACAAATGAATTAGCTTGCTTTGTAAACCATTCATATTACAAAATAAAAAACACCGTAAATTCCCTTATGAATAATACGGTATCTCAATTTATATTCACTTTTTATATTAGTATTAATAAATTCTTATAATAATTTGCTGTTCATTAAAGCTACCTATTAAATATTTTTAGACATATTTATATCAGTAGCAATAAAGCCTGTCTTTTCATATAATGATAAAGCTCTTTTGTTATGTGCAAATACATGCAATAAAATTTTATTAATGCCAAGTTCTTTAACTACGTCATCAAGAGATTTAAGTGCTTGAGTACCATATCCCTTACTACGAAATTCTTTAAAAACAATGAAGTCATATATAAAGGCTTCTTTTCCAATTAATTTTTCATAACATTGAAACCATAGATATCCAACCTTTATCTGTTTATCAGCATCTATTATAGAAAAGAGATATTGATTTTCACTATAAATACCCTTTGGAAGTAATCTAGCAAAAGTTTCTTTAGATAGGTTTTCTGCTTCCTCTTGAGCCCAAGCACCTGCTTTAATTTTTTCAGCAGCATACTCCTTAATAGCGTTATTAATATAGTTGCTAAAATCAAATTCATTCATCTTTTCTAATCTAACCATATTCCCCTCTAATTATATAATTTTTTAATAAATATTTTAAAACTAACACAACTTATAATATCTCTAGATAAAGATTATGCTCATTCTAGAGTGTATATTACTTTATATAAGATTTTAGTATGTCAAATATTCATCACTCTTAAACATAACCTTACATCAATAAACAAGTTACATAGCTGTATTCCATAGCTTTTTAAGCTTATTGAAAAGCTTTTGATAATCTAAGCTTATTAGCTATGTAAGGCTTTAATCATATTAGTAATGAAACATACATGCTATAGATAGTTTGTAATCTATTTAATTAAATTAAAATAATAAACTATATCTTTACATAACTGATTTAGCTCAATAGAGGAAATAATAATCTTGTAAATTAGAAAAATCATAATGATTGTAATAAATGGTTCCAAAGATTTTTTATTGTTTTCTCTTTTACATAGTTGACTATCTTTTCGTAAATTTCTAAAAATTTTTAAAATAAAAATTAAATATAGTAGAAATAAAAATAAATAAAATCTTTTAAACCTAATCTCATTAATATTATTTCTAAAGCTCCTAAGTGTTTCCTTATTAAAATCATTTTCAATAATATTATTTTTAATATTATTTTTAGATATTGCCACATTCCATTTTAAAATTTCTATACTGTTTTCATTTAAAATATCTATTTTGCAATAATACTTTCCACTTCTAAACTCTAATGCTTGGGAATTATTAGAAATATAAAGCATAAAAACTACAAGTATAATAGCAAAAATTACAGAGTCAATTAAAATCTTTTTTTAGTTTTACTACTCATAACCAGTCTCCATTAATATACTAAATATTATTCTTAGTTTACACTATCTAACTATTGTTCATTATTGTATGTTTATAATTTAATTTTATATAATTTTTTACCAAACTTCATAGTGTATTATTTCTTCAAGTTTCTTTCGTGGACGAGCTTTTGGAGTTTCATTTGTATACCCAACAGTTATAACACCTACTACATACTTATCAGATGGTATATTTAATATTGGTCTAATCTCTTCTTGAATAAACCACCCAACCCAACAGGTGCCTAATCCTAAACTAGTAGCTTCAAGTAACATATGTTCTATGGAAATTGATGTATCTCTGATTATCTGCTTCAGTTCCATCTGTGGGCTATCTTCATTTAATACTATATCTATATCTTCTCTAATTCTAGAGCGTATATCTGCAACACATACAATAAAGACTGGAGCGGAAAGCATCCATTTTTGATTATGGGATGTTTCAGCTAACCTTTTTCTAGTAGATTCAGATTTTACCACAATAAAATGCCATGGCTGTGTGTTACTACCAGATGGTGCAAGTCTTGCACTATCAAGTATCTGAATTATTTTTTCATCTTCAATAGATTTATCAATGTAATTTCTAATACTTCTACGATTTTCAATTTCTTTAATCATATTTTTAATTTCCTCCATTAAAATATAATATTAAAATTTCCTTCATTTTTAATATATTCCCTAACAAATACTTTTCCCCTCCTTTTTGTAAAAAGATTAAGGACTATTCAAATGTATTTTGAATAGTCCTTGATTTTTAAAATATATTTTTAGTAAAACTGTTAAAACTTCTTAAGGATAAATAACTATATAAGTTATTTCTATACAGCTACTGCAATACTTTGTACTTCTTTTAAAACTTTCTGAATTTAATTTACTCCATAGCCATCTATAATAGTTTTATTAAGCTTATAATAGTTCATTTTTATAGCATCGCTAGAATTTCCTTCAATAGTACGAATTGCTCCTTCAGAACGTAAATATTCTACTACAATGCCAGTATGATAATAAGAACCTGATGAATTTTTAAAGAAAATAACATCGCCTGGTTTTGGATTGTATCCTGAAATTCTTGTCTTGTATCTTCCACGAGCTTTATACCAATTTACTCCATCTGAACAAAGAGCATACCTTGGTACAATACTTCCAAGTATTCCAGCTTTATTAGCGCACCAAGACACAAACATAGCACACCATGGTTGACCATTCATTCCGTACCATTCACCATAAGGATTTATATTATTCCCATTAGTTTCTTTAAATCCTTTTTTAAGTTCTTGTTTTGCTACTTCAATAAATTTACTAACGCCTGATCCACCTACAACTTCACCACCATTCGAATTCGAAGAACTATTTAATGCCTTCCAAGTTGCTGGTCCTACTATTCCATCTGCTGATAGCCCATTGGCTCTTTGGAATTTTACTACCGCATCATGTGTACCTTGTCCAAATACTCCGTCAGCTCCATACTGTCCAACACTATATCCTTTATTTATTAATTTCTGCTGTAGTTCTCTTACTTTATCTCCCCTTGATCCCTTTCTTAATAGTTCTCCACCAGAAGAATTATTACCAGATGAATTATTAATTGCTTTCCAAGTTGCTGGTCCTACTATTCCATCTGCTGATAATCCGTTAGCTCTTTGGAATTTTATCACTGCATCATGAGTTCCTTGTCCGAATACTCCATCAGCTCCATATTGTCCAACACTGTATCCTTTATTTATTAATTTTTGCTGTAGTTCTCTTACCTTATCTCCTCTTGATCCTTTTCTTAATAGTTCTCCACCAGAAGTGTTACTAGAAGAATTATTAAGTGCATTCCAAGTTGCTTGCCCTACTATTCCATCTACTGATAATCCATGGGCTCTTTGAAATTTTATTACCGCATCGTAAGTACCTTGTCCAAATACTCCATCAGCTCCATATTGACCAACACTATAACCAAGCGAAATAAGTTTTTGTTGAAGTTTTCTTACTTCTTCTCCTCTACTACCCTTTTTTAATAACATAACATCCTCTCCTTAATTTAAAATTTGTTTTACACTATATAAAGAGAATGTAATAGTACCTTTGTAACCCTATCTTTAAACAAAATTTTAATTTTACATCTAACATACTAATATTTCTGTTTCTCTACAACAAAAAAGCACCTATCACGGTGCTATAAGGACTTGTTAAAGACTACATTAATTTAAACCACAAAAGTTCTATAAAGATACAAGCTTGAATTTTAAATTATCCATAAACCTTAAAAATATTTTTATACAAAACAAATAATTGATTTTTAAGTAATTCCTGCTGAATATAAATAATTAAAATAAAGTTACTATAGATATTCTTATTTTAATTATACAAATATTCCATTATATCAATTTATCTAAACTATTATAAAAAGGAGAATAATATCAACTATTCTCCCTTCATCTCTTTAATTTATAATTTAAAAATTACTTAACTATATTTCTTCGAAAATAATCGTTCTTACCTTAGACGCTCTCTTGAAAAAATGCTCATCAGGAACATTTGTTATCATTATGATTTGAATGTCCTCCCCTAGGAAAACTTCATTAGATGAAAGAAATCCCGGTATTATTCCACTATGGTCTACCCTTTCTCTAACTTTGCCTCCAAGTTCTTCAGAGATTAAATGTACTCCATATCCATAATAATCATTTTCTTTAACCTTAATATATTTTTCAGTTATTTTCTTTAATAATTCCTCACTAATAATTTTTCCTCCAATTACTTCTTTATTCCAAATATATAGATCTTCAACGGTAGAGTATAATGCTCCTGCAGCATGAGGTATACTCATATCTATAAATTCACAATTTATCATCCTTTTTTCTTCACCTTTCAGCTCATAACCATTAGCTCTCTTCTTAATTATTTTATAATAATCATCATATCCAGTATCAACCATTAAAAGTTTGTTAAAGATATTATCCTGTAAGTATTCCTCATAGCTTTTATTAGATACTTTTTCAATTATATATCCTAGTAAAGCATATCCAGAATTTGAGTAAGAGTATTTTGCTCCTGGTTCAAAATCATATGGAGCATACTTAAATTCATTAATGAGCATCTCTAAACTATGTTTTTTCCTTATAGTATTTTCAATAGAACCTTTAATATTAGTATAATTAAATATCCCTGATGTATGAGTCAATAAATGATGAATAGTTACCTTGTCTCCTTTAGGATAATCTGGAATATATTTATCCAATGTATCATTTAAATTTAATTGCCCATTTTCAAAAAGTTGCATTATTGCTACAGCTGTAAACTGCTTTGTTACAGAACCAATACGAAATTTTGTTTTAGATGTATTTAAAACATCTAATTCATAGTTTGCCATACCATATCCTTTGCTAATTATTTTTTCACCTTTTATAGAAACTAATATGGCACCGTTAAACTTCTCTTTTTCCACAAGGTCATTTAAATAATTATCGATATTTATACTAATCTTATTTAAAACTTGTTTATTTATCATATTTCTTATACTCCTCCCTTTCTACATAAATAAAGTTTTAATATTATTATAGCTTTTAGTTTTAATTTTTTATTGTATCATTTTATCTCACCTATTATAAAAAGGAGAATAATATTCAACTATTCTCCCTACATTCCTTTAATTTATAAAATAAATTTAACAATTGCTTTACTATATTTCTTCGAAAATGATTGATTTTACTTTAGGTATTACCTCAAAAAAATACTCATCTACAATATTAGTTATCATAATAACTTGAACATCTTCCTCTTGAAAAATTTCATTAGATGAAAAAAATCCTGGTATTCCTCCACCATGTGATATTTTCTTTCTAGCTTTTCCTCCAAGTTCCTCATCGCCTAAACGTATCCCATAGCCATAATAATCATCTTTTTCAACCTCAATATGTTTACTAAGCATCTGATTTAGCGCTTCTTTACCAATAAGTTTTTCTCCAATTAATGCTCTATTCCAAATATATAAATCTTCAACAGTTGAGTATAATGCTCCTGCAGCATAAGGTATGCTCATATCTATAAAATCACAATTTGTAAGTCTTCTCTCTTCACCTTTTAAATCATAACCACTGGCCCTATTCTTAATTATTTTATAGTAATCATCATATCCTGAATCATTCATTAAAAGCTTATCAAAAACATTCTCTTGTAAATATTCTTCATAGCTTTTATTAGATACTTTTTCAATTATATATACCAATAAAATATATCCAGAATTTGAATAAGAATGCTTTGTTCCAGGTTCAAAATCATATGGAACATATTTAAAATCATCAACCAACGTCTCTAAACTATATTTTTTTCTTATAATACTCTCCATAAAATCTTCAACACTAGTATTGTTAAATATCCCTGATGTATGAGTCAATAAATGATGAATGGTTACTTTGTCTCCTTTAGGATAATCTGGAATATATTTATCCAATGTATCATCTAAATTTAATTGCCTCTTTTCAAAAAGTTGCATTATTGCTACTGCCGTAAACTGCTTTGTTATAGAGCCAATACGAAATTTTGTTTTAGATGTATTTAAAACATCTAATTCATAGTTTGCCATACCATATCCTTTGCTAATTATTTTTTTACCTTTTATAGAAACTAACATAGCGCCACTAAACTTCTCTTTTTCCACAAGGTCATTTAAATAATTATCAATATTTATACTAATCTTATCTAAGACTTGTTTATTTATCATATTTCTTATATTCCCCCCTTTTATTCATAAATCCATAATTATATAATTTTGTTTTTATCAATCTATAGATTTATCCCATCAATAAAGGTATTTTAGCACTTTTCAGAATTAACTGTCAATTTTTTGCATAAACAATACATTTAAATGTATATTCTATAAAATTCTTATAATAGATCTTTTAGCTTATCCTTTTCTATATATACTTTAATTAATTCAGTTTTCCATATACAATATAAATAAACCATTTTAAAATTTAATATATAACTAAGTATCTATTCTTTTAGATATTTCAGTTTGAAACTTAAAGAAATTAACAATTAAAAGTGAACAATTGACAATTATAGTTGAAATTAATTCTCTACGAATTAATCTCTTTAATAGGCTTTTCAATAAAAGTGACTTTGTTACTTTTAAAAGAAATTTAAAACTTCTCTCTTATGAGAGAAGTATCCATAATTCGCCATTGTCAATAGTCAATTTTCAATTGTATAAGTGTTAAATAAAGGAGAATGTTAAATGGAGAGACTTTATTATGAAAATCAATATATTAAAGATTTTATAGCAGAAATTATAGACGTTAAAGAAATTGATGATAAATTTCATATTGTACTAGATAAAACAGTTTTTTTTCCTGGTGGTGGTGGTCAGCCTTGCGATTTAGGTTTAATAGAAAACTTAAATGTTATAGATGTATATGAAGAAAATGGAGTTATATATCATGTCACTGAAAAGAAACCTATAAAAATACATAGAGTTAAATGTTCTATAGATTGGATAAGAAGATTTGATGGTATGCAGCAGCACCTAGGCCAACACGTACTTTCTGGCTGTTTCTTTAAATTTTTCAATGCCAATACTTGCGGATTTCATTTAGGACAATTCGTTAGTACAGTGGACATAGAAGGTATTTTAGATGAGGAAACCATTAGAAAAGCTGAAGCTATGGCAAATGAAATTATTCATACCAACTTAAAGGTAGAATTTCTATTGCCAAATAAAAAGGAAATAAAAAAACTAAATCTAAGAAGAGATCTTCCAAAAACAGATGAACAAATAAGAGTAGTTAAAATAGAAGATTTAGACATAAATGCTTGTTGTGGTGTGCATCCTTCTTCAACACTAGAACTTCAAGTAATCAAAATAAAAAGATGGGAAAAGCATAAGAAAGCAACTAGAATAGAATTTTTAGCAGGAAACAGAGCTGTTGAAGATTATATAAAAAAAGATCACTATATGAATCTTATATGTAGATATTTAAATACCAATGAAGAAGAAGCTATAAAGGGTATAAAAAACTTACATGAAGAGCTTAAGAATACTGCGGAAGAAAATAAAAAAGCCCTAATTGAACTTACTAATTATAAAACCCGTGAAATCATAGATTCTGCTGAAAAAATAGGTGATATTTCTATAGTTAAAGAAATCTATGATAATGAAGATCTGAAATATGTAAGTAAATTGGTTTCAAAAATTACTGATAATCCTAAAACCATTGCCCTAATGGCTGTTACATCTTCTGAAAAAGCCAATTTAATATTTGCAAAATCAAAAGATATACAAAATATAAGTATGAATGATCTTCTTAAAGATACTATAACTTTAATTGACGGTAGAGGTGGTGGAAGTGAGTTCCTAGCACAGGGTGGAGGAAAAAATAATGGAAATGTAGATTCTGCCTTAAATAGTGCTTTTATAAAAATAAAAAATAGCTAAATTATGAATATATTATCTAAACAATTATAAAAAGTGTAAGTAAATTTTATCCTGCTTAATTTACTTACACTTAATTTTATTTAATATTCTATAATCGGTAGAATAATGATTGCTTTAAATCCTTTTCCTTCCTCACTTTCAAGTATAAATTCACCATTATGAGCTTTAATAATCCTTGAAACCATAGGTAAACCTAGTCCATGTCCATTATGAATAAAGTTTTTTCTTTTAGAAGAATAGGGTAATTCCAATAAGTTTGGTATTTCACTTTGTGGAATACCTCTGCCATTATCTGATACAATAAACCAACAAGTTTTTTTATCTTCATCTAAAATTGATTGTAATAATATTCTACATCCTTCTTTATTATGAATAATGCTATTTTGAACAAGATTGGTTATTGCACGAATTAATAGCTTCTCATCCCCATTTATTTTTATATATTCTTCTGAAATATTTAGTTCTATAGTATATTTTTCATCTAATCCATTATTTAAAAACTCTGATGCTACTTTTCTTGCAAGTGAAGATAATTTAAGTATCTTTTTATTTAGTGGTTGCATATCATACTCTAACATTGATACCATATTTAAATCTGCCACAAGAGAGCGTAATTTTTCCCCTTGATGACGGATAATACCTGCCTGCTGGCGCTGCTCCAAAGTTATGGTTTCATTTTCCTCAAGGCTACTTGCATAGCCAAGCATTATTGAAAGTGGTGTTCGTATATCATGAGATATACCTGCAATCCAATTGAATCGTGCTTCATCTCTTGCCTTTAATGCAGTATTTTTTTCTTCTAAAAGTTTAGAAGTATAACTAACACTTTCTGCAAGATCACTTAAGACGCCATTAGACTCAATATCTACAGGCTTTTCTTCCGTTAGTGCATGAATGCCACCAATAATAGACTTTATAGATTTTATTAAACGAGAACCAATCAAAAGTGATAATAACAATGCTAAAAGAATGTTTATTATTATTAAAGATAATATTCTTAAAGGCAAAGCACTTACCCACTCTACAGGAAAATTAAACTGATATTTAGCAAAACTATCTTTTGGGTATCCAACAACAAGAAGTCCATCGCTATGTTCCCATACATAAACAGGATAATCCATTAAATAATTTCGTGAAAATTGTGCTACATCTGTGAGGGAATAAGTATTAGCAACCTCCTTTGGCGCTCTCTCATTCCATATTACATTGCCTTCTTTATTAATTAACATAGCCCAAGCCTTTTTTTCTTCTAATAGTTTTTTAGCTTCATTATTCAAGTTATAACTTAATCCATTATTATTTAATCCTTCTGAAACCATTTTAACTGTATTAAAAGGCGATTGTTCTTTTGGTTCACTCATTCCTTTAAATATCAGTGTTCCAAGCATAATAAAATTTAAAATTACCAAGGCAATAGATATGAGTATGGTTGCTCTTATGAAATGCCTTAAAATTTTATAAGCGCCATTCATATTTCTTTTTCCTCTACTATAAGTTTATACCCAAGTCCTCTAACAGTAATTAGATATTTAGGCTTAGATGGTTCTGACTCAATCTTTTCTCTAATACGCCTTATATGAACCATTAAAGTATTTTCATAACCAAAATAATCATCTCCCCATACAGATTGACACAGGGCATCACTTGTAGTAATACGTCCTTTATTTTCATAGAGTTTTAAAAGTAAAGCATGTTCTTTAGCAGTCAATGGTTGTTCACCTTTTTCGCTGCGTACCATTGCACTTTCCAAATCCACAATACAATCACCAACAGTAAAAATAGGTAAGCTCTCCTTAATTGATGAGTTATAAACCCGTCTTAATATAGCCATAAGCCTAAGTGTAAGCTCTCTAGGTAAAAAAGGTTTCACAATGTAATCATCTGCTCCTAAGCCCAGTCCTAACAAACGATCTTCATCCTCTCCTCTTGCTGATAAAAAGAGAACAGGTAATTGTGAAAATTTACGTATGGAGGAAAGCAAAGAAAAACCATCACCATCTGGTAACATCACATCTAAAATAACAACATCAGGCTTCTCAGTCTGGCATAGCATTAAAGCTTCTTTACAATTTGATGCATGATATATTCGTGAAAATCCTTCTTTACGTAAAAAAATTTCTACCATATTTCTTATTTCAATCTCATCATCAACAATGAGTATCTTTCTATATTTTAAATCTTCCATATTTCATCACCCAACTTTATTATATAATACAAATTCTGTAATTTCTAATAAACTTCTTCTCATTACATAAATTTAAGGTTGTCGTAAGGTTCTTGTAAGTGGAAAGAAAGGTTGTGATGCTACACTACTCCTAGAGAAAATTTTTTAAAATAAAAGGAGTGAAAAAAATGAACACAATTGTGTCAACACATAATCTTTCAAAATGCTACGATAAAATCTATGGAGTAAACAATGTAAATTTAACAATTTATGAAGGTGATGTCTATGGTTTTGTCGGTCCTAATGGAGCTGGAAAATCTACTACTCTCAAAATGTTATTAGGTCTTGTAAAACCTACTAATGGTAAGATTAACGTTTTTGGAAAAGAACTTTCTAAAAATCGTCACTATATTTTAAGCAATACAGGTTCTCTCATTGAGTCTCCTTCCTATTATGGTCATCTTACTGGAATGGAAAATATGCGTATTATGCAACATCTCTGTGGTGCGCCAGATAAAAATCTTCACAAAGCTTTACAAATTGTTCGATTAGAAAATCAGAAGGATAAAAAAGTATCACAATATTCATTAGGTATGAAACAGCGTCTTGGCATTGCAATGGCATTAATCAATTTTCCTAAACTGCTTATATTAGACGAGCCCACAAATGGCCTTGATCCTGCTGGTATAGGAGAAATTCGTGAACTTATTAAATGCTTACCACAACAATATGGAATTACTGTTTTAATTTCTAGCCACTTGCTATCAGAAATTGAGCAAATAGCTACATCTGTTGGCATCATAAACCATGGCGAACTTTTATTTCAAGGCAGCATGGACTTATTAAAAAATATGAGCAAGCCTTATATCTCTATTAAAACACAAAATAATGAAGTAGCAGCAAATTTACTTCAATATAAAGGGTTTTCACCAGTTGTTAATAATCATTCTCTGACTTTAGGAGATATGAAAGATAATGAGATAGCAAAAGTAAACAAACTTTTGATTGAGTCTGGTATAGATGTTTTCCGTATTGAAGAGCATAAGAGGAATTTAGAAAGTGTATTTTTAGAATTAACAGGAAAGGGGCAAAGCCTATAATGAGAACAATTATATTAGAATTTTATAAATTACGTCGGAAACGTATATTATCTATGATTACCATATTCATCGGTGCAGAAATATTATGGGCATTTATGGCTATAAGTATGTCCATGAGTCGTAATCCAGAAAGTGTAAAATGGGAAGCAATTATTGCAGCTATATCTTCTATAAATGGACTATTTTTACCAATTATTTCAGCAATTGTAGCTTCTCGTATTTGTGATATGGAACATAAAGGCAATACATGGAAACTCTTATTATCCACAAATAAGAAAATTAGTCACATCTACGCATCCAAATATTTATGTTCTGCCATACTACTATGTTACGGAGTTATTATTCAAGTTCTTGCTATCTCAATCTTTGGTATAGTAAAAAACGTACCAGGCTATATACCTATTGCATTATTAATAAGATTTATAATATCTACTATGCTTACCAATATGGCTATACTTACATTGCAGCAATGGATATCTTTCTCCATTAAAAATCAAGCTTTTGCTCTATGTTTAGGAATGATTGGTGGATTTTTAGGAATGTCAGCAGCACTTTTCCCAACATCTTTACGTCGTATCTTTATTTGGTCTTATTACACAGAGTTATCCCCTGTAACCTATATATATAATGGTACGTCAGCAGAATACATAATACGTACTATTGACCCTAAAATTATAGCTATAGCTTTATTAATGGGAATAGTTTTTTATGTTGCTGGAAACGCTCATGTTTCTAAACAAGAAATATAAAGGAG
This sequence comes from Clostridium sp. Marseille-QA1073, assembly GCF_054863625.1. Classification (NCBI taxonomy): domain Bacteria; kingdom Bacillati; phylum Bacillota; class Clostridia; order Eubacteriales; family Clostridiaceae; genus Clostridium; species Clostridium sp. Marseille-QA1073. The sequence continues at coordinate 37,004 of NZ_JBSVQM010000021.1, forward strand.
GGATTTTAAATGATTAAAAAATGTATTAAGGCTGAATTACTTAAACTTCGCCATTCTCATATATGGCTTATCCTAATTATACTTCCAATTGTCAGTATATTGATTGGAGGAGCAAATTTCTATTTTAATCAGGGGATTTTGCAAAATGAATGGTATAGTCTTTGGACACAAGTAAGTCTATTTTATGGTGAATTCTTTCTACCTATCCTTATTTCTATTCTTTGTGCTTATGTCTGTAGACTAGAACATATGAATAAAAATTGGAATACAGTAATGACAGCTCCTGTGTCAATCTCAAGTATATTTATATCTAAATTATTAATAGTTGGATTTCTAACTTTTTTAGTACAAACCTTTTTTATTAGCTTTTATCTTCTTTCTGGAAAACTTTTTGAATTTTCATCACCACTTCCAAAAGAACTTTTTGGTTGGATGTTTCGTGGTTGGTTAGCATCTATATCTATAGGCTCAATACAACTTTGGATATCTATCCGTATCCGCAGCTTTGCAGCGCCTATTGGCATTTGTGTTTGTGCAACTTTTATAGGGTTAGGAGTATATGTCATGAAATTTGGTATGTTTTTCCCATATTCATTTTTCACAATTGGTATGGGAGTTTTAAGCCAAGAAAGCTTAACTATTGTGGAAAATACTACATTTATTTTAATGAACTTAATTTTCATAAGTACATTTTCTTATCTTACAATCACTAAACTTACTAAGACTGACATAATAGCTTAAAAAATAGAAAGGGGGATTTTAATGAAAAAGTTTTTTTCTATTATATGCTTAATAATACTTATGATAGTTTCTTTCTTAATTTTATTTCTTAATCCAGATAAATTAACACCAGAAAACCCAGCAGGCAAAAGTATTTACTATACTGTTATAAATAATAAAAATACATTTCTAAATGACGATAATAGATATGAATATACCCTAGATTCATATGATAATAAAGGCAATGTGAAAACTCTAACATTTACTGCAAGCAAAGAGCTGGGAGAAAATGCTTATTTAGAATTATATGTTGCACCATTCCGTGGTGTCACTTATTGGCAGGAAATACAATACAATGATTTGCCAAGTATTGTTCAAAAAATATATACAAAATAAATATATATACTTGTTATCTATTGTTATTAACAGAGGAGATTGTATCATAAATATAATGTGATATGATTTTATGCAATCTCCTTCAATCATATTTAAAGCAATAAGTTATTAAAATATATTTTATACTTTAATCTTCTTCATATTGTAAAGAAAATATAATTTATTTCTTAGTTTAAAAGAAAAGGCTGAGCTTCAAAAGAAACTCAGCAAAAATACAGCTCTATAGTAAAAATTAAAGAAATATAATCTTTAATAGTTCTATGATCAATACTATTGAAAATCCTATTAAAATTACATAGCAAGATAATAAGACTTCTGAATTAAAGACCACTCCAAAGAAAATTAAACATAAAGTAATTGCTATAACTCCAATAGGATACTTAAGCTTATTAAATTTTTTATAAGTTTTAACACCTAAAATTATTAAAATTATTACTAATAAGATTAATCCATAAATTATCTTTAGTCTTAAGGATAATTTATCATATACACTGTTTCTATAGATCCCGCTGGATTTCCGTTGTTTCCACTCCATTCATTCCAACCACCATCATAAAGAACAATATTTTTTCATTTAAGATTCCTTTTGTTTTTCAAAGCTTCATCTAATATTTTCTCCTTATCTTAAGAGTCAACCTTTAATTAATACTCTGAAAATTCTGTAGCTCCTTTTATATGAATTTCATAAATCTACTACTTAAAATATATAATTCAAAGATTATATTTACTAAAATCAGGACCACCCGTAAAACGGGTGGTTTGCTTTAGCCCTATAAGGGCATATTACTGGCTGTGCTGCTCGCACGCCGAACGGTTTGCCAACCGCAAATTTTTACTAACTACCCCTAAAGGGGTTTATTTTATCTGCTCTTCTTTACTGGCTCACCCGTAAACGGGTCAATATATTCTTTTAAACTCAATTGCTCATATGCTATATCTTCTTGTATTTGATTTTTTATATATTCTTCAATTACTTTTTTATTACGCCCAACTGTATCAACATAATATCCCTTGCACCAAAATTGTCTATTTCCATATTTATATTTTAGATTAGCATGTCTATCAAAAATCATAAGAGAACTTTTTCCTTTTAAGTATCCCATAAACTGAGCTATGCTTAATTTAGGTGGAACACTAACTAACATGTGTATATGGTCCTTGCATGCATTTGCTTCTATTATTTCTACACCCTTATGTTCACATAACTTTCTCAATATTACTCCAATATCAACTTTTATCTTTCCATATATTATTTGTCTTCTATACTTAGGTGCAAACACTATGTGATATTTACAATTCCATTTGCTATGTGCTAAACTGTTATTGTTCATTATGAACTCCTCCTTTGTATTTCAAGTATTGGTCGGCAAACCTAATACTTATTTTACTAAAGGAGGATCTTTTTTTATACTCATAGCTAAAAGCTTTTTAGAACCACAGGTATAACCTGTGGTATTCTTTTATACAATAAGAATATTTTCATATAAATAAAGAAATTAGTATTTTATGTTATAATTAGTTGCATATATGTAAAATATAGGTCTTTTATTAATATTTCAATTATATATTATGAATATTTTTAGGAGGTTTCGGATGATTAAAAAAGTTACTGTTATCATTCTTATTTTATTATTATCTATAAGTACAAACGTTTTTGCAGGAGATATGCCAGAATCAATTATGTTAGGTGAACAAAAATCACTTTTTATAGGTAAAATCACTGATATTGATACTAACTTATATAACATTAAGCCATTAACCATTATGATGGGAAGTATTGAAGAAACAGAAGTTCAAGTAAAAAAATTCGATAAATATTATGGAACAAATGACAATCCTAAAATTGGAGATGTTATTGTAGCAGTTTTATTAGATGATAATAAAATTAATGATACTTGGATATTTAAATGCACATCTGAAGATTATAAAACTTTAGAACTTATAAGCGAACCATATGAAATGGTACTTCGTTACCAACAATATATAAATGAAGGAATGTACTTTGAAGCACAAAAAAAGATTGATGAAGATAAAAAACAATCTGCTACCGCAACTAATGTAAGCATACAAGATAGAGACACAAATCAAAATAACTATAAAGATAAATCAATAAAGACTTTCCTAATTAATAATATATTTATGTTATTGTCAGCTTTAATAACTATAATAGTATTTATAATTTTTATTATATATAAAAAACAACATAATAACTAAATAAGACATAACATAGGGCTTGTCCTGCATGATAAGCCCTATGTTCTAGAAATACATCAATAATTTTTACCTAGCATAACTTTAGAGCTTCTTTAATCTCTACTCTTTTAACTCTATTCACTTTCTAATATTTCAACAAATTTTGTTGAGGAAGGTGATAAAGATATATTTTTTAAAAAGCAAATTCCTATACTTCTTTTAGGTATTTCTTCAGTGAGCTTTATTTCATATAATAATCCATTTTTTAAATATTCTTGTGAAAATTCTTTAATAACACAGGATATACCTAAATTTATTTTTGCAAATTCTAATAACAATTCATGAGAACCAAGTTCAATTTCTGGTTTCATTTTGATTCCCTTTGATAACATATACTTTTCTACATACAATCTTGAATTTGAATTAGTTTCAAGTAATATAAGTGGTAGCTCAGCTAACTCTTCAAGGCTTATAGGTTCAGATAATTTTTCTTTATATTTTTCTCCACAAACAAAAACATCTCTAATATCTATACATTTTCTTATCTCCAAAGAAGAATCTTTAATAGGCAAATTACCAATTGCAATGTCAATTTCCCCTGACTTTAGCATTTCACAAAGTTCTAAAGTTGTTCGATTAATTATTTTTAACTTAATATTTGGATATTTACTATGAAACTTCTCTAAAAAAGGTAATAAAAAATATCGTGAAATAGTATCTCCAACACCTATCTGTAAATCTCCAACCATTAAATTTTTAACCTCTTCTAATTTTTTTTCTCCTACACTAATTAAATTAATAGCGGAACTTGTGTATTCATATAGCAGTTGTCCTTCCTTGGTAAGATTAACTCCTTTAGGTGTTCTAGTGAAAAGTCTTATATCTAGTTCTTTTTCAAGTTGCATAATTGCTTGGCTTACAGCTGGTTGTGTCATATAAAGTATTTTAGAAGCTTTAGAAAAACTTTCACATTCAGCTACTTGACAGAAAATCTTGTATAAATCTAATTTGTTTATCATATAAGCTCTCCTTATATCTAATATAATATCTATTTACTTTACTTATACCATAAAAATAGTATATAGTAAAAGAGTAAAGTACATTTTTAATTAAAATAAATAATACTTAAGGAGAGATTCTAAATGGAAAGAATAGTTGGAACTGTTGTTAGAGGTCTTCGTGCCCCAATTATAAATAAAGGAGACAATATAGCAGATATTGTTGTAGATAGCGTATTAAAAGCTTCAGAAATAGAAGGTTTTTCTATCAATGATAAAGATGTGGTTACTGTAACTGAATCTGTAGTTGCTCGTGCTCAAGGAAACTATGCAAGCATTGATGCAATTGCAAAAGATGTAAATTCAAAATTTGGTGATGATACTGTTGGTGTTATATTTCCAATTTTAAGCCGTAACCGTTTTGCAATTTGCTTACGTGGTATTGCAAAAGGAGCTAAAAAAATTGTATTAATGTTTAGCTATCCATCTGATGAAGTAGGTAATCATTTAGTAGATATAGATATGCTTGATGAAAAAGGTGTGAATCCTTGGACAGATGTTTTAACTGAAAAACAATTCCGTGACCATTTTGGATATAACAAACATCCTTTTACTGGTGTTGACTATATTGATTATTATAAATCTCTAATTGAAGAATATGGTACTGAGTGCGAAATAATATTCTCAAATAATCCAAAAACAATTTTAGATTATACAAAAAATGTTCTTACTTGCGATATTCATACAAGATTTAGAACTAAAAGAATTTTAAAAGCTAATGGCGGAGAAAAAATTTATAGCCTAGATAATATTTTATCAACATCAGTAGATGGTAGTGGTTATAATGAAAACTATGGTCTTTTAGGTTCAAATAAGGCTACAGAAGAAAGTGTTAAACTTTTCCCTCGTGACTGCCAACCTGTTGTTGATAGTATACAAGCTGCATTAAAAGAAAAGACTGGAAAAACTGTTGAAGTCATGGTTTATGGAGATGGTGCATTTAAAGATCCAGTGGGAAAAATTTGGGAACTAGCTGATCCTGTTGTATCACCAGCATACACTAAAGGACTTGAAGGTACACCTAATGAAGTTAAATTAAAATATCTTGCTGATAATAACTTCGCTGATTTAAAAGGAGAAGAACTTAAAAAAGCTATCTCTGAATATATTAAAAATAAAGAGTCAGATCTTGTAGGTGCTATGGAATCACAAGGTACTACTCCTAGAAGACTTACTGACCTTATCGGTTCTCTTTCTGATTTAACTTCAGGAAGTGGAGATAAAGGTACACCTATTATATATATTCAAGGTTATTTCGATAATTACACTAAATAGTAAATTCCATAAGGCATCTTTAGTTTATTATTTTCTTTAAGATGCCTAATTACCCCATAAACTCTTCCTTAGAGAGATTAATGATTAATTATAATTTAATCATCTCACTAAGGAGGAGTTTTTCATATCAACATTTTAAGATATTTTAATCTATAGGTAAAATAATGTATATTCCAATATACCTATGTCTTTAAATATTATAATTTACAACCTAATTTCTTTAATAGATTTTTAATAAAAGTGACTTCCTCACTTTTAAAGTATATAAATTTAAAACTTCTCTTATAAAAGAGAAGTATAAACAATTTTCTATTGTCAATCGTCAATTCTTAATTGCATAAGTTATTGACACTGATAATTACTCATAAGATTATCCCATAGCTCTTTATTGAAATTCTTTAAATTAATTATTCTGAAGGTTTTCCTATCTACAAAGGTTTGAAGAGTACTTCCTTTAGCTAATATTTTATTATCTTCTTCTCTTCGAATAACATAAGCAACCCTAACCTTAACTGGTGTCAATTGGCTAATAGTAGCCTCTACTACTAAATTATCATCATATTTAGCGGCTTCCATATATTTACATTGAGTTTCTACAAGTGGCAGCATAACTCCACTTTCTTCTAGTTCCTTATAAGAAATTCCTAATTCCTTAATTAAGTCCTCTCTAGCCACCTCAAAATATAAATAATAATTGGCATGATGTACTACTCCCATAGCATCAGTCTCTGCATATCTAACGGTAATCTTAGTAAAACTCATCTACCTCTCTCCTCTCTTATACATCTTTTTCTTATTGTATCACTAAATCATTACAGTATTGTTAAAATCTTTTATAACATTAACAATTTAAGAATAATCTATCTAAATTAAGAATCTGAAGTGATAATTTTAATAAAGATTAGAAATTAAAAATAATTTCTAATCTTTATAATCTCTCCATTTTTAATATATACCCTAGGAACTCTATGTTTAATCATACAAATCACTTCATAATTAATAGTTTCCATAAGCTCTGCTATATAATCTGCATCAATATTTAAATCTCCATCTTGTCCAATAAGTATAACCTCATCATCTATTTTGACTTCTCCTATATCAGTTACATCAATCATACATTGGTCCATACATATTCTTCCTACTATTTTTGCTAACTTCCCATTTATTATAACCTTAGCCTTTCCACTTAAAAGCCTTGAATATCCATCTGCATAACCTATTGGTAAAGTAGCAATTATGCTTTCTCTTTCTGTTTTAAAGGTTCTTCCATAGCTTATATACATATCCTTCTCTACTTTTTTAACATGTGCAACCTTAGTTTTTAAAGTAAGAGAAGGTTTTAAAGTTATTTTCTTTATATCTACATCATGAGATGGATAATATCCATATAATAATATGCCAGCTCTAACTCCATCTAAATAAGTCTCTGGTAAATCTATTATGGCTCCACTATTAGCTGCATGTTTCAGTGGTATGTTTATTCCCTTAAGAGAAAGTCTATTAGAGAATTCTTGTAGCTTTCTAAACTGCTCATAAGTATATCCCTTATCCTCTTCATCAGAACTTGCAAAATGAGTGAATATTCCTTCTATTATAAGCCCTTCCAACGAGCATATTTCTAAAACTTCTTTAAAACTTTCTTCATTAGGCAAAAATCCTAATCTACCCATACCTGTATCAACTGCAATATGAATCTTAGCTTTTTTCCCTCTTTTTATTGCTTCCTTTGATAATTCTTTTGCGTAGCTTAGACTATATACTGTTTGCTCTATATTATTTTCTATTATTTCCTTTGCAAAATCTATAGGTGTGTATCCTAAGATTATTATTGGCTCAACAATTTCTGCATTCCTAAGTTCCATAGCTTCTGTTATAACTGCTACCGCTAATTTTGTAGCTCCATTTTCTAATAATACAGGAGCTACATCAATAGCTCCATGTCCATATGCATCTGCTTTTATTACTGCTATTATTTCTTTATCCTTTAATAAACTTTTAAGTTGCTTCATGTTATATGCAATTGTATCTAAATCTATTTCAGCCCATACTGGTCTAATGTTTGAATTCATATTTACACCTCTAATTATACTACTTATTTATAACATTATTATAAAAAAGTCTTTCATAAACAATAAGAACCACTATAAGGATAAATTTATCCTATAGTGGTTTAATTTCTTTTAAGCTAAAATATATTTTTAGTTAATACTTAAAATTAATTTTATTTTTTTATATTTTCTCCTGTTCTTAAATTTATTTTACTTTCATTCCAATTGCAAAAACTTCAAGACCCATATTTTTATAATAAGGAAGTAATTTTTCTTCACAAAAAAATTGTATATGTAAATTGCAACTTTTACAATATTCCACTAATCTCTTGCTAATCTCAGTTCCAATTCCTTTATTTCTATAATTTTGGTCTACCCCTAATCCACATAGATATGCATTTATAATACCATCGGAAACTATTCTACCAGTACCAACTAGTTTTTCTTGGTGATATGCATAGACTGAATACCAACTCTGCTCCATTGCTTTTAGTAATTGTTCTTGGCTTAATTGTAAAAAATCATTCCACCCAAGACACTCATATAAGGAATAGAGCTCCCTTTCTGTTGGTAAATTTATTGTATATTTTATCTCCACAGTAAAGCCTCCTTTTACCTAATATATACCTTACACTTGTAATTTTAATGATTTTCATATTTTCTATAAAGAACAGTATGATGATTATCAAAAACTACCTTATAAAATAATAAGATATTTAAATAGCTTATTATTTATAGAGCTTCATTAATTGTAGAGCTATGATTATTGATTTCTTCCTATGAACTTCTAATTGAGTTGAAGCAGATTTACATTTTTCACTACCTAAATTGTCTTTTAAAAGCTCAAGAAAATTTGCAAAGCCACTATTATCAAAGCATCCAATAACTACTACTGAAATACTATAGAAATTATATCATATATTAATTTGAAGTATAATTCATTGAAATATTGGCTTTCTATTCAATACATAATAACTAGAAAGCAAGTTAGATTTTCTGGTGAACACTGTTCGTCGCTACATTTACGATGTATTTTAATAAAAAACACCGTAAAATTCAAATTTGAATTTTATGATGTTTTAATTAATTGTTTAGTTTTATTGCTGTTATATAAATAAGAAGCATGTGCCTTAGCTATAACTAATGATTACGTTCATTAATCTTAATCAATTTTAGAGTTCTTTTTTAGGATAAATGTAGTAATTCCACAAATTATGAAATAAAAAACTGCTTTAAATAATGCTTTTTCTATAACACTATAAGACCATGGAATAAATCTAAAAATAATATCAGATAAAATTATTATAGGAAAAGGTAATATGAACCAGACATTAAGTGCATAAAATTTTTTTCTCGTTAATTGATTTCCTTCTTCAGTGGCATAACGGTCTTTTAAGCTCTCAATGATCATAATACTAATAATTTGAACAATAAACCCAATACTTATAGAAAATGGAGTCTGCCAAGTGAATTGAGCCACAATTGACATAATTAATCCAATTATAATCGTACCAGTAGTTACAATAAATAGTGTTTTCATACCATATTGGTTCTTTAAAGAGTCGTTGCTGTTTTTTACTGCTGGAATATTCATATCACTGTCAATTTCATCATAAAGCAAATAATCAGTTGAAACCTGAAATATTTTACTTAATTGAATTATTTTATTAATATCAGGAAGAGATTCTCCTATCTCCCATTTGGAGACTGCCTGTCTTGAAACATTAAGTTTCTCTGCTAATTGTTCCTGTGATAAGTTTTTAGTCTTTCTAAGCTGTTGTATTTTTTCACCTAAAGTCATGTAAAGACCTCCTTTTATTTGATGTCTTTATACTATCATTTCTTCTCGGTTGCACTCTACCAAACAAACCTTGAATGTTCGCAACTGACAGTTGCAGCCCTTTATTTATAAGGATTATAGCTTTATCCTTATTTAATGTTATAAAAAACTCTGACTCAATTATTAGTAATCATATCATATACTTTTGATTAATTCATTATCATTTTTAGTTCGATAAATATTTTAACTTTATTTTTCATCATAAGAAAATGTTCTATACACAGCTTTGGTTTTATTTAAAAATCAAATAATTTGATTATACTTATTTTATTACCATATGAATTAATAAAATTTACTTTATCATTTATACTATAATACAATTCATTTTCTACATAATATGATGCCTTAATGAAATAATGAAATATTATATTATGTATCTACATATACTTGAATGAGCAATATTTAGGAGGAATATATTTGAAACTTTATTATCCATATTTAGGATACAAAAAGGAATGCAAAAAGATTCCAATAACATTTCCACCACAACACCAACCTGTACAGCCAGGATTAGAAACACTTATGCATCCAAGACCAATCTTTAATAATCCAGATTATACTGGAATCGGTAAATTGAAAAACAAAGTTGCTCTAATTACTGGTGGAGATAGTGGTATTGGAAGAGCTGTATCTTTAGCCTTTGCTAAAGAAGGTGCAGATATCGTTATCGTATACTTTAATGAGCATAGGGATGCAAGAGAAACAAAAAAATTTATAGAAGAGCAAGGAAGAAAATGTCTTTTAATTTCCGGTGATTTGAGAGAAGAAGCTTTCTGTAAAAAAATAATTATTGACACAATTTCTACCTTTGGACGCTTAGATGTGCTAGTTAATAATGCTGGGGTACAATTTCCACAATGCGGCTTAGAAGATATTACTTCTGATCAATTAGAAGATACATTTCGCACAAATATTTTTCCACTTTTTTATGTTACTAAGGCTGCACTACCTCACCTTAAAAGCGGAAGTACAATTATAAATACTAGCTCAGTTACTGCATATAGAGGCAATAAAATTCTCATAGATTATTCAGCTACAAAAGGGGCTATTGTAAGTTTTACTCGTTCACTAGCTCTTTCACTTGTATCAAAAGGAATACGTGTTAACGGAGTTGCTCCGGGACCTACTTGGACTCCACTTCAACCTTCAAGCTATCCAGCGGAATATATTACAACTTTTGGTACAGATACTCCCATGAAGAGACCTGGCCAACCTGTAGAGTTAGCTCCTTGTTATGTATATCTGGCATCTGATGATTCTAGCTACGTTACTGGACAAATTATTCATGTAGATGGCGGTAGCTTCCTGGGTTCCTAAAATCTAAAACATAACTAATTCTTTACGCTAATATTTTTAAATATTAGCGTATCTTTAAATAATTTTAATTGTTACTCCTACTCTAATACTAGTTATTTATAATTTCATTTACTATAGGAATTCTTTGTTCAATTCTATATTTACTCCGCAAAATATAATCGATCATTTTAAATTTAGTCTAGAAATATCTATACCCAATCATCTTGCGAACTCTTCTAAAACTTATATATTAAATAATTCTTTTACTTCCTTCTCTACTCTCTTTGCTTCCCTATTAAAATAATCTTTATAAATTAATCGCTTGCTCTATAGCCCATATTTGATGCTCTAAATACATTTTTTCTTCTAATTCCTTGATAGAAATCCATTCAAGTTTATGATCTATTTCTATTGGCTCTTGCACCTTACTCTTTAAGTTTGCAAGATAAAAATACCCAATAGGATGAAAATAACAATTAAGTGGATCTGAATAGTGATACCTATCACTTTTACATATAAACTCTTTAATCTTTATATCGTATCCCGTTTCTTCAAGACATTCTCTTATAAGACATTTTTCATGTGTTTCTTCATTTTTTATGCCACCCCCAATAAGAAAATAACCTTTTTCTGTTTTTACCGTAGCAGCTTTACCATTGCTATTAAAAATTATTGCATAAACGCCTATTCTATCTTTATACTTCTCATTTTCTAATCTTATTCCAAAAGTTTTTTCACGCATTTTTACCCCCTAATGAGAAAACTATTTAATTTTCACATATAAACTATTCTCAAAATCAAAACTAATTTTAATATAGATTATCCTACTAATCTATATTACTCTCCATACACCTTATCAGTTTTATATTTCTATTTGTATAATCTGAATTATCTATTACTATATCCGCAAATTTCTCAGGTTGATTTTCCTCAATGTACATTGAATAAGCTCTATGATATCGTTGTTCAAATTTTCTTTTTGCTTCATCCATTCCACCTAAATCATAAGCATCCCTTAAAACTCCTCTTTCTTTTGCTTTTTCTATTGGAACTTGTAGATAAATTGTTAAATCCCATCCATCATATAACTTTGGAGTTAATAAAAATGCTCTGCCTACAACACATACTGAATTGAACTTACATAAACATGATCTAATTTTATTTTTTTATCTTCTTTTAGATTCATAATTGCAGGAATATAGTATGGTTTATCTTCTGTTAATGGCTTAAGCACCTTTTCATAAAATGAGTCTAGATTATATGCAAATTTATAATATCCTTTTGCTGAATCTCTACCAAACTGATATCTAATGTTAGATAGATTATGGAATCCATCAATAGTAACATGAAAAGCTTCAAAACCTTCACTGTTAAGAAAATCAACAAGCTCAGAAGCAAACATAGCTTTTCCAGAACCTTGAGCTCCATTTATCAATATTCGAAATGGATGAGATTTTTGTTTATTCTCAATGACATCTCTTATTTTCTTAAAAGCATATTCATTCATATAAATCAACCTTTCTATATGTTTATAAACATATATTAAATAATTATGAAATAATTATAATTCTAATACCATATGTATATCATATGGTTCTAGTTCATATAGCTCTTTATTTATTTCATCTGTTAATTTTGCACCTACAGCAAAATAAAAGTTTACTGTATTTTTAAATGGTGTTGCTGATATATAAAGACTTTTAGCTCCTAAATCTTTTGCCTTTTCACACAATAAATTTACTAAATTTTTGCCTATACCTTTTTTACGATAATTACTACTTATATAAAGCATATCAAGTTTAAGTTGGTCATTATTTTTGCCAATAAATTTACTTTCTAAAGCTCCTAATCCTACAATTGTATTATTATCAAATGCACCATATATAGTTCCATTTCTATCATATATATCTTCTAATCTATCAATATAATCATGGAGTTCTTCCAAAATCCAACCTTCAATATTATAAAATTCATTTACTATTTCAAGTTTATTATGTCTAAAATAATAAACCTCATTTACTATTTCTTTTCTATCAATTTCACTTAATAATTTAAGTTCTGACTTCTCAAGTAATCTATAATTCAAAATAACCAACTCACTTTCATATAAAATTATTTTTTAGTTTTAATACATAATTTTTCATTTCTAATATATTCCCTAGAGACTATTGTTTTCCTTCTCATTTTAACAAAACTATTACCTAACATAGTACTATAATCTACTTATTAGAACTTACTATAAAGTCATAATAAATTTAATAGTTTCTTTATTTATTTTTATCCTTTCTTTTTGGTTTCTCTGGTATTACTGTTGCTATCATTTTTCTCCCTATTCCTACCTATAATTGTTATCCTATTTCATTCTGTCATACTATCTAATTCTATTACAATAGGTCTTTAGCATCATATTTGCAACAAGCTTTGAAAATATAGATATTTAGACAAAATTTAATTATGTCAACAGTGATTATTTAAACATTCAATTCATATAATAAAGTGTAACAAATCAAAAGGAGTTTATAATGTTATCTAATATTGAGTTTGTTAGACATTCTTTAGAATTAAATCTATTCTTTATGAGAATCGCTAAAGAACATGCTATTTTTCTTGAGGTAGGTTTCACACAAAAAAATCCTGGCTTAGCTTACCAAGCAGATATGTTAAAAAACCAATTTAGCCAACTCTTAGTAGAAACTATTCAGCTTTCTTATGGAATTATAAGTCCAGAAGTAGCAAACTCTGGAGAGCTAATTACTGATATGACTCTTGATGCTGAAAGGGAAACTGAATATTATACTGCAATACCAATTGATACTAATATAACTAAAATGGAGGCTAATTTAATTGAGTGTACTAATGCTAGACAAGATTCTGACATTGTTACGCGTGTAACTGAATTAAACCAACGAGCAATGGTTGCTGCCAATCAAATTGCCTCATTTAAAAGCAGACTGTTAAAAGATGTTCTATCTTGTAAAGTATTTACTACTAATTACCCACTGCTTATAGATCACATACTTAGAGAGGCTCAATTCTATTTAAGGATGCTAACTATGCTGCAAAATAGACAGGAGATTAACATAGTACAAGAGGCTGTAAACCAAGAAACATTCTGGAATAGAATTATGGCTGAACATGCAAAGTTTATAAGAGGATTATTAGACCCAACAGAAGTTAAATTGTTTAATATTGCAAATGATTATGGCAAGAAATTTGATGAATTAACTATTGAATCTCAAAATCTAGCGGAAAGTCTTGGTTTATTACCTAATGTAACTCGAAGATCACTTAGAGCTACCGTTGGAATTAGAGATTTTAAAGAACAAGGCACTAACGGATTACTTAACTGTACTATTAGATCCATAGCGTATCCACTGCTCGGTGACCATGTCGTTAGAGAAGCTAATCACTATATTAGATTACTAAAGAGCTTTAGCCAGACTCGTCATGTATAAACAATAAAAAACAATAAAGTAGCTGTTGCAAAACAAAAGTTTTGTAACAGCACTCCTTTTATTAAGCTTCGTAATATAATCAATTTGTGTAATCATATAAAGTAATAATACCTTTAATGAATAATACTGTATTGATTTTGTAAAATTTATGTCATATCTAAATATCTTTTCATTCGTAATATATTTCTTAGGAAATACTTTTCTTCTTATTTCAACAAATCTAACACCTATCGTGGTCTCTAACTACTTATTAAACTAAATATAAAGTCGTAAGCTATTTTGAATAATAACATAAAAATATCGTACATTCATTTATGAATAATACGGTATCTTAAGAAATTATTCGCTTTTCTAATTATTACGTAGTAGTATCTAACGGAATATTATCTAAATGTATTTTCCGCTACATTAGGTAATATGCTATAGATTGATTTACCAATTTTACCTTCAAAATAACGTTGATTTTCAAAGGTTGATTTCCATCTTGGTATTGTATATTCGTTGATTCCACCTCGTAATGCTATATCTACAAGTCTTTTTTCAATTAAACAGAATCCCTCTGGTAATGACAAATAATCACACAACTTAATTAATTTATCATAGTCTGTTTCCTCTGTTTTTGATAAATATTCTTTTACAAAATTATATTCTTCTTTTGTACCATCCCATCTTCCTACAATAACAACTTCATTGTTATATCTAAATGCTGTATGACTTAAACAAGTTCTTGCTACTAAACTTCAATTGCATAGTTATATCCATCCAGCCCATGTCTCATAGCATATACACCTTCTCTTCTTCCTATGTCATGCAACATTCCTAAAATATATGCTACTTCTGGATCTAGATTGTCTGTTTGCTCTGCAATTAATTTTGCACCTTTAGCCACATTCATTGAATGTTTAACCCAAGGACCAGAATTTAATTCTTCTGCTTCCTTTAAAAATTTCATTGCTTCTTCTAATGTTGGTACACTTTGATTATTATATTCCATATTATTATCCCCTTTGTACTTTAAATTACTTCTTATAATCTTACAATGTATAATTGCCCCAAGAAAATTATATCACTATATTATTTACATTCATTATAAATTTTTAATGCAAAATCTTTAGCCTCCTCAATAACCTCTTCAGTTTGAAAATCAATAATTCCATTAATATCTCTAACTGCTAACATGCCTAAATAATCAAGATGTGAGTGTATTGAAAGTCGTTTTAATACTTCCTCAAACAAATCTGCACCACTTTCTATCTCATAACCGCAGGTAGCTATAATTGCGCACTTTTTGTTTTCCCATAATCCATAATGCTTTTTAGTATTTCCATAAAATTTATTCATACAGAAAAGTCTGTCCATAACCACCTTCATTGGTGCTGTACAGGACCAAGAGTAAATTGGAGTAGCAAAAACTATGCAGTTTGCTTGCAAAATTAATTTATAAATTTGTTCCATTTCATCTTTTATAGAACAACCTGGCTTATTATCAATATCTTGACAAACAAAGCAGCTCTTACAAGGCTCAATATGTTTATCACAAAGCCATATATATTGAACTTCTACATCTTTAGATTTTAGTTGCTCTACAAATGGTCGTGTTAGCATTTCAGTATTGCCATTCTTTCTCATACTGCCCATTAAAACAAATATATTCATTGTAATTTCACCCCTAAAAACAACCGTCATTATGATTTATATCTTATCCAAGCTTCTAATATATCCTACCTTATAATCTCTCTCACCCACTTTAATCCTTCTTCCACAACCTTTTTGCTTGGATTAGTTTCTGGCGTATGCTCAAAAATAAAGGTTATATCCTTACATTGTGCCAAAAATCTTATTATATGTTCAACTTTATGACTGTATCCATTATGCTCTTGATCTGGATGAACTGGTATCCAAATATAATCCTCTCCTTCATAATGAATATTGTGTAAATGAACTTCTATTATAAAATCCTTCCACTTTTCTAAATAATCTAAAATTTCATCTCCTGTAGCAATAAGATAATCACCAATATCTATACATATCTGTATATTATATTTTTCCCATACTTCTATTGGAAAACTTTGAAGGTATTTTATGCCTGCTCCAGAACGATTTAGTCCAAGCTTTGGCTCACATATTAGCTTAATACCATACTTTTCTTGTATATAACTTAATTTCTTTAATCCCTCTTCAATTAACTGATTAGTATTAAGTGATATCTCATCCTTAAAATATGGAAAGTGAACTAAAAGATATTCTGCACCTAAATCTGCCATTCTTTTCGCTTCAACTTCTATCATGTCCCATGCATCACTAGGCTCATATTTAACTTTTTCAAGTAAATCATATTTACTCCTATCACGTAATAATGGTGAATGAATCCCAAATGAAAGTCCTTTTACTTTATTTATTTCTAAAAATTTATTTACTCCCTCTTCATTAGGGAATTCTCCAATTTCAATATGATCAATACCCTCTATGAATAATTCCGAATATAATTCTGGATTTGAATAAATTGTACTTCCTGACATCCCTAATCTATTTCTCATATACTTCTCCCTATATGTTTTTATTTTTCAACTTAGTTTTTATCTATATATTTTTCACATTTACTATATTCCGTTGAAAATACTTTTCTCCTTCTTCTTATAGCAACAAAAATAACATTAATACGTTAGTTACTTAAGCTTAATATAAAACTATATTTCTATTAAAAAATACCGTAAAATTCATTACTGAATAATACGGTATTCTAATAAAATATTTGAATCTTTAATCTTATATCCAACCTTTACTACTTAACCAATATGTAAATCATTATTAGCTTTTATATTATCTACATACTTTTTTGCATGTAATAAATCAAAACCTAACGTTTCTCTCACTAATTTTACTGCTTTTACATCTTTATTTGCACTTAATAAATTTCTAATTTCGCTATCTAATTCATTATTTTCTCCTCTTTTTAGTAATAAAATTTCATTTTCTAATTGTTCAATCCTTCTTTTTAAAACACTCTTAGAATTAGATGTCTTTTCTAATACCAAAAGAATCATTAATATTCCGCTTAAAGCAATCAAATAAATATTCAATTTTAATCCCTCCAATAAATTAATATCTATTTTTAAGATAACATTATAATATCATAATATCACTTTCAATGTACTTTTATAGAGGCGAATAGTTAGCCAATAGAAAATTGAAAATGAAGAATATACAATTATAGTTAAAATTAATTTATTAATCAACTGACATCCAATATCTTATAATGGAATGCAGTTAAGTTTTCTGGAGAACATTGTTCTCCCCTACACAAAATACATTTATTTTTTCTATTAAGTAGCCACAAGCTTTTTTGGTATGCTGTCTGTAACACATTCCAATTATAACACCATCTTCAATAATTCAGTATAATATTATTAAGAATAGAATTTATTCCCTGAACATATTCTTACAATGAAATTATTTCATAATTCTGTCTTTTCCATTATAATTAAAAGATGACTACAATACATACTTAAGCTTAGAAAAGAAAATGATTAAATAAATTGTATATGATATTTTATTTTATACACTGACTAGCTATTTTTTAACATGCATTATAGAAAGAAGGGTTTTTAATGGTTATTTTTGATGCACTTCAAAGCGTTTTTACCATTTTTATAATGATGGGATTAGGATTTTACCTTACTAAAAAGCAATGGTTTAATAATGAAGTGTCGAACTTATTCTCTAAATTAGTAATAAAAATATCTCTACCAGCTTTTATGATTTCTAATGTGGTAACTAACTTTACGAAGGAAACACTTTCTCAATCACTTATAGGTTTATTAGTACCTTTAGTAACAATGCTTATAAACTATCTATTAAGCCTTATATTTATTAAGCTTTTAAAAATTGATAAAAACAAACGTGGTACTTTTAGTGTTATGTTTTCTCTTTCTAACACTATATTTTTAGGAGTACCTATATGCACATCATTGTTTGGTGAAAATGTAATAACTTATGTACTTTTATACTATATAATAAATACTTTAACATTTTGGACCATAGGAGTTTATGGAATTAAAAAAGATGGTGGTTTTCTGACAAATTCTTTTATAAACAAAGATAATTTTAAAAATATATTTTCTCCACCACTCATTGCTTTCATATTTTCTATGTTTTGTATACTCTTAAATATAAAGCTTCCTAAGGCTATATTAGATAGTTGTAAATATATGGGCAATCTAACTACACCACTTTCTACTTTATTTATGGGAATTACCCTTAGTGAGCTTAAATTAAAGGATTTAAAGTTAGATTTAAGTACCATTGTAATATTAATTGGAAGGTTTATTATATCACCTTTAATAATGATTTCTCTTCTTCAATTTGTGGACTTGCCTTTACTTATGAAGAAAGTATTTATAATTGAAGCTTCCCTTCCTGTGATGACTCAAGTAGCTATTGTTTCAAAAAATTATAATGGAGATTACAGGTATGCTACAGCTATCTCTGCACTTTCTACTGCCTTTAGTTTAATATTTATACCTATATATATGATATTATTTACCTATATGTAACTTTAAACCAGCAGAATACCTGCTGGTTTTTATATCAAACTATTATAATTTTTACTATATTTAATTTACACATCCTATTCAAATTCCATTTTTAACGAAGCTAAATTGTTCCTATTTTTTATAATGTTATCTATATGATGCTTATAGACAACTTCATTTAAGTTAACACTAATATTTTCTGATATATAACTTTTCTTATCTTCAGCTGCTATTTCATCAGTAGAATTATCCACAGATAAATTCATTAATATTTTACTATTATAAAGTATGTTTTTACTATGTTCTAAAACACTTTCAATATGTTTTACATTGTTCTTTTCTTTTTTTAAAAGTTCATGTTCTGATAAATAAAGTTCTAAATAGTTTTCTAAAGTCTTTATTTTATTTTCAATAGAAATTAATTCTAGTTCACCATCATATAAATTTTCACTTACAATATTAATAGCCTCATCTATAAGTTCTATACACTGTTTCTTTATTAATTTTATATGCTTAGGAGGACATATAAAATAGTTTACTAAGGAAGCTATTACTATCCCAATAAAAGTATCCAGTGTTCTGTAGAATGCATATATATACGGGTTATCTCCATTTAAATTTAACATTATGGCACAAAACATTAAACATCCTACATAAGAAGAATTCTGCCATTTTAGTACGTTTAGTAAAAATATTACTGTTACTATGCCTATAAAAATCATAACTAAGTTTCCTGGTGCAATTAAAGCTGCAATAAGTCCAATTACTGCACCTACTATTGTTCCTAATAGTCTATCTCGCCCTACTTCATAAGCTCTGACAAAAGATCCCTGCATTGCGAGAACAGCAGCAATAGCTGTAAAAAACGGATATTCTAAGTGTAAAAGCTCTGAAACCGCTACGCTAAAAGTTACTGCTAGCGCTGTTTTAATATTTCTCATTCCTATATATTTTAAAACACTGTTCATATTTTTTATATAACTCCTTTGCTCTAATTATAAGTTATTCTTTATTTAGTTCTATACTTTATAAATTAATCCCTTTAGATAAATTTCTTATTAGAAATATAATTGCTATTTTTTCACTTCTGGGGATTTATCAATGCACAATGCACAGTTCATAATTCACAATTGAGGTAGAAATTATTTTTTAGCAAAATAATTTCTTTAAACAGATTTCTTTGACTAGCAATTTTATATTGCTAGTTTTTTCAAAAAAATTACTGCGTAACTTTAAAAAATAATCAATTTTAAATTTCTCAGCTTTTGCTAAGAAATATCTATAATTGTGAACTTTGCATTGTGAATTAAATTAAGTTCTCAATTGTATAATATTTGTCTGTACATAAAAAAAGTGCAACTATAGTCAGTAGTATATTTTAAGTTAATATTTAGTAGGTGCTAAATTACTAAATATTAAACAAACATTGCAAAGGAAGAATTAAAATACATACTCTAACTATAGATTGCACATTTTAGGCATCTGAAATAAAATAACCAGAATATTAACTAGCTTTTTAAGACACCTTAATTTGTAATATTAAATTATTAATAGAAATTTAGAGATTCTATCTCTTTAGATTTTATATGAGCTTCTCTTTCTTCATTTACTAAAGCTATTGCTTTTCTAATATAATAACATCCAGTTACCGCTGAAATTATATCAGTTATTGGATAAGTAATCCAAGCTCCTGTTACTCCTAATGAATTTACTAGAAGTATTACTATAGGTATAAATAATATTAACTGTCTATATATTGAAAGTATAAAACTTGTTCTTGCTTCTTCAATTGATTGATAAAAGTATATTGATACATAGTAAAGTCCTATTGTAGGGAATACTGATATACATATCCTAAATGCCTTAACAGCCTGTGGTAATAAGTCTTTTTCTTTTAAGAAACTTCCTATTATAGGTTCTGCAAATATCAACATTCCTATCCAAAGTATTACAGAAGTTACTATAACTCCAATAATAGCTTTTTTAACTATTTCTTTTAATCTCTTATAATTCTTAGCTCCATAATTAAATGCTGCAATTGGCTGCATAGCAGAACTTATTCCTATTACTGTTATATATAAGAACATTGAAATTCTTGTTACAACTCCTACAATTATAACTGCTGCATCTCCGCCTTCTGATGCCAGTATGTTATTTAATAATCCAGCAACCACTGCATCCGATATCTCAATCATAAAGGTTGAAAATCCTATTGCCATTATAGATTTACTTATAGTATTGTCTAAACTAAAACTTAGCTTTAATCTTAAAGCACTTTTAACTCTTGAAAATTTATAAACTACAAATATAAATGATATTATTTGTGATGTTACTGTTGCTATTGCAGCTCCCATAACACCCATTGGGAATATTACAACTAATACATAGTCTATAATTACGTTACATATAGCTCCTATTGACGTTGCAATCATTGTTATCTTATTATTTCCTAGAGCTGTCATTATATAGCAAGGTACAAATGTAAATGCTTGAAATATTCCACCGAATAATATGATACTTATATATTGATTTGCATATGGAAATATAGTATTACTCGCACCTAACTTTGTTATAATAGATGATTTAAATGTAAAAATTATAAGCGGTATTACCGTAAGAGATATTAAAGTTAATATAAAGGCATTACTTATAGTTTTCTTTAAATCATCATAATTCTCTTCTCCTAAATATCTAGCTACTGCAGTAGAAGCTCCAACTGCAATTAATAATGCTATTGATGAAAGTAGTCTTTGAATTGGGAATGCTATTGTTAACGCCCCTATAGCATTAGCCCCTACATATCTGCCTACATAAAAAGTATCTACCATATTATAAAGTTCTGCAACGAACATCGATATTACCGTAGGCAATGCAAACTTAAGTAATAACCGACCTACCTTTCCGTCAGAAAAAATTCTATTGTCCAATCCCATGTTATCCACCTCGTATTAATAGTATTAAATGTTAATTTTATTTCTTTATTTTTCATTTCTTAAATTATCACTCTCTTTCATCAATGCTTTTTGTACTAATACCCTTCTAAAAAACGTCTCTACTTCCTATACTACTATTATAATGGTACAAAAAAATATATGCACTCACCTATTTGCTCTATAAAAAGTACATTTTTAAGGACTTTGCGTTAAACTTTATTCCTCAAAAAAGTATAAAAGCACCCTAAAAAGGGTGCTTTTGTACTTTTTTAAGTAAAATTAGTGTTGCACCATAGCCATCTATATTAGGAGCTAAGTGAAATACTGTACTTCTTCTAGCATATTTAAATTTTATACTTGGAAAGGCTGCCTTACTTAAAAGTTCAATTTCATCTTCTTCAATAAATTGTGGTTTTCCTAAATTCAACCAATAGTTAAAGGCTGACCCCTTCTTTTCACTAATTTCATACATGGTAACTCTATAATCATGATAAAGATTTGTTATATTTAAGAAATATTTCTTCTCTTTAACATTTTTACTGCCTCTTTTTTTCCTAAGTTCTTCAAGTTCAATAAGATTCTCTAAATCTTCACTATGAGTGTATAAAAGGATTTGTAAATCATCTCCCTTAGAAGTTACAATATATCCTTCACCTTTACATACTAAAGTATCACCTAATTGACTTAAAAGATAGTAAGCAAAATAAGATGGTTTTTTAATTCCAAAGCTATTTATAATTCCACTATCACCTATAAAAAGCTGATTGTCTATCTTTATATCCTTTTGTATTACGTCTACTGCTTTTATAAAATCTTTGGATTCTGTTTCTAAAGTTGCCTTGTTTATTATATATGGAAGCATATAAGAGGTATCATATATGGGATTTACGTTTTTGTTTTCTACATAAGATTCGTCTATAAGTTGGAGGCTATATTGTTCTGTAAATAATTCTATAATTTGTTTCTTTAGCTCACCTTCTATAGAGTTATGAAGCTGAAACTTCCACTTTTTAAATTCATAAGCTCCATACTCTTCTGTAAAAAATCTTATAAAATATTTCAATATATATATTAAATTATCATCTTCAAAGTTTTTATTTTCAATTACAATAAAAGGTCTTAACTGCATACTCAAAAGAAAGTCTACTATTTGTTTTATATACATAAAATTTATAAACTCGCTGTTTTCAAATATTCCTAAATGCTTTGAAAATAGTTTTGTAATTTTCCCATATTCAAATCCTATATTATGTTGAATATCTTTTATATATTTTCTATGATTTTCTCTTAAAAGGTCATAACCATACCCTAGATAAATCACTTCTTTATAATCATGATTGAAATTTCCCTTTGATTCAGCTGCATCTATTTGAAGTCTTATTATTTTTTCCTCATAGTTGAATCTCTCGTAATCATCTAGATATTCAGATACATAATCTATGGCTTCTCTTATATCTAAATAATCTATTTTTTTTATTTTTTCAAGATCCTTTTCATCTACTTTATATTTCTTTCTATACTGTTTAGGAGTGAGTTTATAATGTTTTTTAAAATGCTTATTATAATATCTACTATGAGAAAATCCTACTTCTTCAGATATATCAGAAATTGTCATATCTGTATCTAATAAAAGTTTTATAGATTCCTCGACCCTAGTCAAGTTAACGAACTCTTTAAAACTCAATCCCATAGTATTTTTAATTTCATGTGAAAGATAATGTGTGCTTAAAAATTCCTTCTTTGCAATATCTTGAAGACTTATCTTATTATTATAATTATGATAAATATATTTAACTATTCTGTGATATCTTTCAAGCTGTTCTTCATTGTCCTTAAGCTCTTCTTTTTCATACATTAAATAATGGAAATTATTTATAAGATGATATAAAAGTTCAATTAATGTCTCTTCTATCATTTCATCATAATCATCCTGCTTTTGTACTACTTCACAAAGTACTATAGATAAATAATTTCGTATTACTTCGTATTTTTCTTCATTTTGAACTCCCTCATCAGATGAATTAACATAGAAGAACATATTTTTTATATCTTCATAAAATTGTTCAAAAAATTTTAAGTCTATATGAAACATTAATACTTTGTTTTCTTCATCATCACTATAAATCCTATGAGCTTCTTCTGTGTTTATAATTTCAATTTCTCTTTCTTCAACCTCATAGGTTTCTGACTCAATAGTTACATTAATAGTTCCTTTCAATACAAAAAGTATCTCAAGGTGTTTATGCCAATGTATAGGGTATTCTTTAATACTTACTAATTCAACTTCTACTGGCAAATTTTCTCTAAAATTTGTATACTCTAACCTCATTTAGCATCTCCTCACAAATTGATTTCCATGCCATCATAGGCAAATTTTATATTCTGTTCTCTATATTTTTCTTCTAATCTAATATAATCACTATAAGATTTTCCCCAATCCTCCTCAATATGAGTTATTATTACTTCTTTTATATTGTACTTATTCTTAATTTCTATAACTTCCTCCATGGTAAAAAGAGTTTGTTTTAATATATTATCTTCTGGTATAAAATATCCATCCTTTAATGGCTCATCCGGTATAACATTTCCTAAAATCATACATTCAGCGTTATAAAAGGTTTCCTCATCTTTTGGAAAAGGTTTTATGTCACAAGGAGCATATATAAGTTTTCTTTCTCCTTCTTTAAAAACAAATATTGTAGATGTATCAAGAGTTTTTACTGGGATAAAACTTATTTTTATATTGTCTATAGTTATAGATTCATCTTCATTTAAACTCTTAATTTCAATCAATCCTGTGCTTTCATAATATCCTAGATAAGAGCCATATTTATTTCTTATTTGTTTTAAATCTTCAATAACATCACAAAGTCCATAAAGGAATATTTTATTATCAGTAGATTTGTTATCAACTAAAACCTTAAGCCATCTTAACTTTAAATGCTCGATAACTCTCATACCTAATGTATGATCTGGATCCCAATGACTATATAATATATTTTTAACTTCACTTATATTTTCTCTATTAATTTGATAAACACTATCCTCCGGAGTATCTATAATAGTTTTTATATCTTCAATAAATATTGAGCACCCGCTTCTTGAAAAAGGTACCCCTTTGTTTCTAGCTTCATTACAAACTTCACATCGACAAGTAGGCAGTGGAAGTGCAACACATCCTCCTGATCCTAAGACTTTAATTTTCATAAATTCCCTCCTAAACAACTATTATTAATGGAGAATTGACGATGGACAATTGACAATTATGGTTGAAATTAGTTTTAATCAAACTAATTTCTTAAACTAATTTTTTTACTAGCAATACAATCACTAGTTTCCACCTCTGGGGAACAGCAGTGAAGCCCTTTAGGGCTCCCCTGAGGTGCAGTATAACCCTAAACGACACCAGTAAATTTAACTAATACTATGAAAAGACTACATCTGCTAGCTTCTTTATAAGAAGTTACTGCATCACTTCAAAAGAATCAATTATGAATTACCCTAAGTTTTAATTGTAATATATTTATATAATACTACTTCAGCAATAATTAATCAAAATACATTGAAATATGTAAAAAACCAAGTTGAACACGATTGCTGTTCAACCTGGCTTTTATGGGGATTAAAGATTAATTTATGTTATTTTATCTTGCTAGCTTAATAGTGTTTTTTTAACATACTTTAAATTAATTATGCTTTAAAGTATATTTATCTCTCTTTCTTCAGATTTTATCTCCTTAGTTTTAAATATATATATGCCTATTAATATAAAGATCAGATTTAAAATTATCCAGTAAACTAAAGAAAACATTATGGTAGGTTTTTCATCCACTGTTGCAAAGTTATGCCATGTAATTGCTGTATTATAATGCACAGCATAACTGTTATATTTAACTAGACCTTTTATTTCAACTGCTTGACTTAAAACACTTGGACTATAGGCTAATATAGTAGTTATAAAACCTTGATTAAATAATGTACTAACCACAAAAATTATCATTCCTATGAGGTTAAAGTATAAAAATAAAAATAATATATTTAATAATATTGCTGTACTAGGTAAAATCTTTTCCATCATAGTTAATAAATTATTGTCATTATAAACATTAAAATAATTCTTAAAAAACTCACTCCACTCATTGTTAAATGGCAATTTTATAACTGAAAAAATAGTACAAATCATTACTATAGCTCCTATAAATATGAGGCTTGATACAAAGATAATTATTATAAAGTTTTTATAATAACTTAATCTACTGCTATATTTTAAAATTAAACATTTTTTTAATCGTTCACTTTTTCTTAAGTTAAAAATATAAAATATATACCCAGCCGTAAAAACAAAGGTTATACTAAAATAATCGCTTAATACATATATAAAAAAGTCATACCCTGTTCTAAAGACTCCTATTTCTTCACTATTGAAAGCATACATTTGATACCCTATAAATAGTATAAATATAAGTGCTATTAAATAATTCTTTTTATTTTCCATGTTTAATTTCAAAATAAATTTTAACCGCTTAATCATTCTTGAAAGTCTCCTTCTCTTTTAATCACCATATAACTTCAAATTATATATATAATAAAAGTAAATTATTAAACGTTACTGTATATAATTGTTATTTTGTATGATTTTCCAATTTTAATATAATATTTTTCTCATGCAAATAATAGAGTTGTTGCCTATTTTGACCTTTAAATGTAATAATTGTACTAATTTTTGATAAAACTCTTAAATTTCACTCATAAATATATATAAATAAAACTAAGAGTGTGAAACCTAATCACACTCTTAACTTTACTTATTAAATATTTATTATCACTTTCTTATTCTAATTAATAGAAAATAAATCTTCTATCTCTTCTTTACTCATTTTATTTATTATATTTTCATCTTTAAATTCATCTGATATTACATTATCAATCATTTCTTTTTTCTTTTCTTGAAGATGAAATATTTTTTCTTCTATAGTTCCCTTAGCAATAAGCTTTATAACCTCTACTGTATTCTTTTGCCCTATTCTATGAGCTCTATCTGTTGCTTGATCTTCTACTGCTGGATTCCACCATGGATCAAAATGTATAACTAAATCTGCTGAAGTTAGGTTAAGTCCTGTTCCTCCTGCTTTTATTGAAATTAAAAATACTTGAGCATTTCCTTCATTAAATTCATTTACCATTTTAAGTCTATCTTCTATTTTAGTACTACCGTCTAGATACATATAGCTTATTTCATTTTTATTTAATCTTTTAGCTATATTTTTAAGTACAGAGGTAAATTGAGAAAATATTAGTATTTTATGATTTCCATTTATACCTTCTTCAACTAAACTTTCTAATGCCTCAATTTTTCCGCTACTTCCATCATAGTTTTCTATAAATACAGAGGGGTCACAACATATTTGTCTTAATCTAGTCAATAGTGAAAATATTTTTATCTTACTTTTATTAAAACCATTATTATTAATTTCTTCTTTCATTTCATCTTTAAATTGAGCTAAATAAGCTCCATATACCTTTTTTTGCTCTTCTGCCATTTCAACTACTAATCTATGTTCAATTTTTGGTGGCAATTCTTTAATAACATCCTTTTTAAATCTCTTTAAAATAAAGGGTTTAATACGTTTATTTAAGGACTCTAAAGAATTGCTATCATTATATTTTACTATTGGTAGTTCATATTTTTGGGTAAATTTTGAATTGGATAATAAATATCCCGGCATAATAAAGTCAAAAATTGACCATAGTTCGGTTAATGAATTTTCTATTGGTGTACCGCTAAGAGCAAAATATCCCTTTGCTCTTAGCTCTTTTACAGACGAAGCATTTATAGATGATGGATTTTTTATTTGTTGAGCCTCATCTAATATACAATAATTAAACTTAAAATTTTTATATTCTTCTATATCTCTTCTAATTAATGGATAAGAAGTTATTACTACATCATTTTCATTTAAATCCTTAATAAGTTCTTCTCTTGTAGATTTATTTCCTGATATAACTGTTACTTTAACCTCTGGTGTAAATTTTTCAAATTCATTTTTCCAATTATATACTAATGATGAAGGTGCAATTACTAAAGATGGAATTCCATTCTTTTCTGAAGCTAAAAAAGCGATGGTCTGAAGAGTTTTTCCAAGCCCCATTTCATCTGCTAATATTCCTCCAAAACCATAAGTTGCAAGAGTCTTTAGCCACTTAAATCCAAAAACTTGATAAGGTCTCATGATATTATGTAAATTATATGGAAGTGTATAATCTAGCTCTTTTATGTCCTTTACATTGTTAATAAGTTCTCTAAATTTTTTATTTCTTTCTATAAATCCTATATTACTCTGTTTTATATTTTCATCTAAATAAAGTGCATTATATTTAGATAATATTATATTCTCCTTATTAAGTTGAGAATCTTTTATATCTAAATAATCAATTATATTAGCTACATTTCTTAATTCTTTTTCTTGTAAAGATACAAAATCACCATTTTTAAGTTTGTGATATTTTTTCTTTTCTTTTAAAGATTTAAATATATCTTTAAGTTCACTTTTATTAACACCATCTATATTAAAGCTAAACTCTAAAAGGTCATCGCTATTTAATCTTATAGCAGCTTTGTAATTTGATGATGTATATATTTTCATATTTTTAAAGCTGTCGGAATAATAAACCTCTCCAAAACTTTGAAGTTTATAAACTTTGTGTAAAATAAAATCAATAATTTTGTCTTGATCTTTTAAGATAAAAGTCTCTTTATCTTCTACAAATCCACAATTATTTATATTGTTTATAATTTTTGTTTCCTCTTTCAAATCTCTTATCAGTATTTTGTTTGAAATTTTATCTAAATCACTCTTAATAGGATTTATACTTACATCTCCATAATCAAAAGAAATTTTAGCGCTTATATTTTCATCAACTTTATCTAAATAAATTTTAGTATTCAGATTTTCTTCATAAAAATTATCCTGTATATTTTTATCTATTTTTACTCTAACTCCGCTATTTTTTAATGTTGGTATTATATAATTTGCTATATTTTCTCCTTGCTCCATAGAAAAAATCAATTGATTCTCTCTACGTTTTCTCATCTCATCAAAGATAGGTTTACAAACTTTTATTTGTTCTTCTGTGAGTATATATATTTTATCCTTATAGTGGACTATACCTCCATCTTTAGTTAATACATTAAATTTATTACTGTGTGATAAATAAATTTTATTATCCTTGCTTTCAATATTAAAATTTAAAGGGAATATCTCATCTTCTACTTTTATATTGTTAATAGTTCCAAATTCATTAATTATATTTATTGTTTTACCTTTAAATATTGTAAAAAATCTTTTAACATGCATATCTGTTAAATAAGCTTTTTTACCCTTTAGCATTTTAAAATTAACTGAAGAATAACTATTAGCTTCAATAATATTATTTAACTCATAAATCTCAAGTAACAAATTAATAAGTTTCATATCATTATCATTAAAATATTGTTCATTAAGATTTAATGTAAAACCTTTTCCATACTCTAAGCATTGCTTTTTATCTATAGCCTCTAAAAAAGATTTCATATTTTTAATCACATATTTTTTATTTACCCCTAATTTGAGTTCTATAGAGTTATATTTTTCATATTTATCCATAGGATAATATATAATATCCATGGAAAGCTCTTGTTTTAAGTTTTTATTATCTCCAAAATTATTTTTATAGTTTTCTATTAAATTATCAATAAAATTTTCTCTTGAGTTTTTTTCTTTTAATTCTATAGCCATTTGGGAATAGTTTAATAATACAGCTACAACGTGTTTACAAGCTTTTTGATGACCATAATCATTAAAAGCAAGACAAGTACAATTACAGGAAAGCCTTTTAGAATTTTCTCTTAAAGCTATTTCTACAACATAACTATTATAATAAGAACTAGACTCTACATTAGCTTTTATATATTGTATTTCTTCATCCAACATACTATTATATCCATTTTTAATATCAAAATTAAAAACTCTTCCTTGTCTATAGCAACTTAACCCTCTATTAAATGTAGCTAAATCCGTCAATTGTTTTATACTTTGTGCATTAATATTCAAAATCTTAACACCTCGTTATGTTTTATTCCTATCTAAACATTATAACCTAATTTTATATTTGCAACATTAGACATCTTCAGAAATAACTAGTTAATAAATTATTGATACTTTTCCTTTATGGAAGAAATTTTTAATTAATTTCTTTTAAAAGTGACACAGTCACTTTTATTAAAAAATCTATTAAAGAAATTAATTTGTAAAATTAATTTCAACCATAATTGTCAATTGTTCATCGTCAATTCTCCATTGACTAAGTTGTGAATTATGAATTGAGGTATCTTCTTCTATTTTTAGGTTGATAACCATAATATTTATAATAATTTTATATACTTGCCCCCTACAACCATGCGAACATATGTGCTATAATTGATTCAAATGTGAATATATAAGCTTTAAAAATTAATAAATATGTGAAATATTAAAACTATTGAATTCACAACTTTTTCAATTTACAGTGCATTATTTTAATTAAGGGGAAATAGTATTATGAATATAATGGATAAACTTAAAATATTATCAGATGCTGCAAAATATGATGTCTCCTGTTCTTCTAGTGGAAGCAATAGAAAAAATACTAAAGATGGTATAGGTAATGCTAGTGTTAGTGGTATATGTCATAGCTTTGCATCAGATGGTAGATGTATTTCTCTTCTAAAAATACTCCTAACTAACTATTGCATTTATGATTGTGTCTATTGTGTGAATAGAATAAGCAACGATGTTCCTAGAGCCTTTTTTACTCCCCAAGAGGTCATTGATTTAACTATAAATTTTTATAAAAGAAATTATATAGAGGGATTATTTTTAAGTTCTGCAATAATACAAAATGCTAATTATACTATGGAACTATTATTAAAAGTTGTTAAAACTTTAAGACTAGAACATAAGTTTAATGGATATATTCACGTTAAAGCTATTCCTGGTGCTGATGATGCTTTAATTGAAGAGGCTGGGAAATATGTAGATAGAATGAGTGTTAACATTGAACTACCATCCTCTCAAGGACTAAAATTATTGGCACCTCAG
Source organism: Clostridium sp. Marseille-QA1073 (assembly GCF_054863625.1). Classification (NCBI taxonomy): domain Bacteria; kingdom Bacillati; phylum Bacillota; class Clostridia; order Eubacteriales; family Clostridiaceae; genus Clostridium; species Clostridium sp. Marseille-QA1073. The sequence goes on from NZ_JBSVQM010000021.1 coordinate 67,866, forward strand.
AAATCTAAAGAAAATATACTAAAACCTATGAGTTTTATAAAAAATCAAATAATTCATTCAGTAGATAATAAAAAACACTTTAAATCTGCTCCTTCCTTTGTTCCTGGAGGTCAAAGTACACAACTTATTGTAGGTGCAACCAAAGAAAGTGATTTTGATATATTAAAATTGTGTGAAGGGCTTTATAACAAGTACTCTTTAAAAAGAGTATATTATTCTGCTTATGTACCTGTTAACAATAGTCCTAAGCTACCAGATATAAAAAATCCTCCACTACTTAGAGAAAATAGATTATATCAAGCTGATTGGCTTTTAAGATTCTATGGATTTAAAGCCTCTGAGCTTTTAAATGAAACTAATCCTAATTTTCATGAAAAACTAGATCCTAAAATTACTTATGCTCTTAATAACATAGATAAATTTCCTGTGGAAATTAATACTGCACCATATGAATTATTACTTAGAGTCCCAGGTATAGGAGTAAGATCTGCAAAAAGGATTGTATTAACCAGAAAAGTGTCCTTTTTAACTTTCGATGATATAAAAAAATTAGGTGTAGTATTAAAAAGAGCTCAATATTTTATAACCTGTAGAGGAAAGTACTATGGAGATGTAGGATTTGATAGAGACAAAATAGAAAATAGATTATTAATAAAAGAAGAAAAACTTAAGACAACAAACTCTAATTATGAACAACTTTCTTTTTTCTCTATTGTTCCTACCATATATAAAAAAGAAGATAAAGTTAAAGCCATCACGGGAGAAATTTAATACAATTGAAAATTGACTATTGACAATGGAGAATTATTGATACTTCTCTTTTATAAGAGAAGTTCTAAATTTATTTCTTTTTAAGTGACGCAGTCACTTTTATTAAAAAATCTATTTAAAGAAATTAATTTGTAAGAATTAATTTTCGCCACAATTGTCAATTTTCCATTCTCAATTCTCAATTGATTAAGTTCCCAAGAGGTGAAAAACTAGCAATTATATTGCTAGTCAAAAATCTATTAAAGAAATTAGTTTGATTAAAACTAATTTCCACCATAATTGTCAATTATCCATTTTCAATTCTCAATTGAATATAAGAGGTGTTATATGATTGTTTATATTTTTGATGGAAGTTTTGAAGGGTATCTAACTTCCATTTATGAAAGTTATTATAATAATAAAAAACCTAATTTAATTATTACTGAAGCAAACTATGAGGCAAATTTAATAGATGAATTTATAAATATATCTACTAACTATGAAAAAGCTAATAAGGTTTATAAATCCATGAATAAAAATTTTTCTTATGAAGTAATAAAAAACATAATTTATTGTTTTTTAAGTAGCTATTCTAATACTCATACTTTGCTTTATAAATATATTAGATTGGCCTTTAAATTGGGAAATGAAATTGAACTTCATCTTCATAATGAAGTTGTAATGGAAGTTATTAAAATTGTAAGAAGAGTTAGCATTGAAAGACATAGTATGTTGGGTTTTGTAAGATTTAAAAAAATAGGATATAACCATTATTACTCTGCCATTGAACCTGATCATAATATTTTAACATTAATTGCTCCTCACTTTTCTTCAAGATTTTCTAATGAAAACTTTATAATCCATGACCTTAAAAGAAATTTAGCTATTATAAATAAAAATAATACTTGGAGTATAGATGTGCTAACAAAAAAAGATGGAAAAGTATTTCTAAATATAAAAGATGAAGGAGAATATGAAGCTCTATGGAAAAACTATTTTAACTCTACATCCATCAGCAGTCGTGAAAATTTAAAACTTCAACGTCAACATATGCCTATTAGATATTGGAAACATTTAACTGAAAAATTATAAATAATATATAAGCTTATCTGGTATAAATATAATATTTATACCTTTCAATTTTCTCATTATATAACTTTAATTTGAAAATTATCCGTTTAATTCTTATAATAATTATGGGCTTAATTTTTAAAAATTGAAGAAGGTGATATTTTGAGTAAAAATAGTAATACCCTTAAAGCTTTATCTCATTGGCAAAATTTTAAACAAAAGCTTATTATAAAATCAATTTTAGTAGGAGCTTTTTCTGGACTTATTGCAGTACTTTACAGATTTACTTTAGAAAAAATGGAACATTTAAGCCAAAACATCTATAAGTTTCAAAGAACAAATTATTGGTTTATTCCAATCTGGTTTATTTTTCTTATAGCCCTAGCATTAATAGTAGGTTTTATAGTAAAAAAAGAGCCTATGATTAGTGGCAGCGGTATCCCCCAAGTTGAAGGTACAGTTCTTGGTCCATTAAAAATGAATTGGCTAAAAGTTGCTATATCAAAATTTGTAGGAGGTGCACTTTCTATTTTAGGAGGGCTTTCCTTAGGTAGAGAAGGTCCATCTATACAAATAGGTGCTGCTATAGGTCAAGGTGTTTCAAAAGGATTAAATTCTGATCACAATGAAGAAAGATATTTAATTACTAGTGGTGCTAGCGCTGGACTGGCTGCTGCTTTTAACGCTCCTTTAGCAGGAGTTATATTTTCTTTAGAAGAAGTACATAAAAGCTTCTCTCCCTTAATACTATTAAGTACAATGACAGCAGCTATAACTGCAGATTTTATTTCTAAATTATTTTTTGGTTTTAACACCGCCTTTAAATTTAGCAATTTATCTTCACTACCTTTAAATAGTTATGGTTATCTGATTATCCTAGGTGTAATTATTGGCATAGGAGGAATAATATTTAACTCACTTCTTGTAAAAGCCTTAAATTTATATAATAGTCAGAAATGGCTACCTCCTCAATTTAGAATTATAATTCCCTTTGTGATAGCTGGAATATTAGGATTAATACTTCCTCAAGTATTAGGTGGAGGCCATAGCCTTGTAATGTCTGTAATTGAAAAAAATCCTACATTAAAAGTTTTATTTATACTTTTAATAGTTAAATTTTTATTTACTATGATAAGTTTTGGTTCCGGTGCACCTGGTGGGATTTTCCTTCCACTCTTAGTAATAGGTGCAATTATAGGATGTATATATGGAAACATTTTAGTGAACTTAGGGTTAACTTCTCCTGATTACATACATAATTTTATGATATTAGCTATGGCAGGATACTTAACCGCAATAGTCCGTGCCCCTATTACTGGTGCAGTATTAATTACTGAAATGACCGGATCTTTAAGCCACTTATTATCTTTATCCATAGTATCTATAATAGGATATTTAGTTGCAGATTTTTTAGGTTCAAAACCTATTTATGAAACTCTCTTACACAGATTGTTAAGCAAAGAAAAAAATAATAATTTTACAATAAACGAAGTAAAGAAAACAATACTAGAGATTCCTGTTTCTATATGTTCCTACTTAGATAAGAAAAAAATTAAAGATATTCAATGGCCTGAAAATTGTCTTTTAGTTGGAATACAAAGAAGTGGAGTTGAAATTATTCCTAAAGGAGATACTTATATTTTAGGTGGAGATTATCTTGTAATCCTTGCTGATGAAGATAAAAGTAGTAACATTACAGAGTATCTTATGAAAATAGCATATGAATAAAAAATCCTGATTACTCAGGATTTTTCTATTGAAATTAAATCTTCTCTTTTATATCTAATTCTTTACTTCTTTAGTTTCTTCACAATATTGTTTTAATTTATTGATATTACTCCAAAATATACTACACCCTTATACAATGGAGAATGGTAAATTCACAATTGACAATTGAGGATATTTCTCAGTAGAAACTGAGAAATATAAAATAAATTTTTTTAAGTAATACAGTCACTTTTATTAAAAAATTAATTTCAACCATAATTGTGAATTGTGTATTACTCCAAATTGCGGATTATAATATCTAAGTGCGTAGCTATACATTAACTTCTTAATAGCTTATTTTTATATGTTTCAATAAACTCCTCAACTGTTAAAAAAGTATGGTCATATCCTAATCTCTTACAAAGTTGAGTTATGTGAGGTGCTTCTAAATAAGCCTTATTTATTATTTCTTCTTTTGAAAATACCTCTCTTGTACTTCCATCCAAAAGTACTTGTCCTTTGTTAAAAACTATAGTTCTTTCAAAGCATTCTGCAACAAAGTCCATATCATGAATTATCGTTATTACTAATTTTCTTTGTTCTTTTAACTTCTCTATAATCTGTTTTATCTTCTCTCTTCCTTTATAATCTTGAGCAATAGTAGGCTCATCCAGTATTATAATATCAGTGTTCATTGCTATAATTGAAGCAATGGATATTAATTTTCTATCAGATAGTCCCAAGTCATAGGGATTATCATTTAACCTATTTTCTAGACCTACCATTTCTAATGCATTTATAGAATTTTCCATCGCCTTATCTTTAGATAATCCTATATTTAAAGGTCCAAACATAACTTCATCTATTATTTTATTCTTAAAAATTTGATCATTAGGATTTTGAAAAACTAACCCTATATGCTTTGATAACTCTGCCACTGTAATTTCTTTAGTATTCATATTATGAATAAATATATCTCCACTACAAGGTTTTAATAATCCCTTCAAGAGTTTTACAAAAGTTGTTTTGCCTGCACCATTTTGTCCCACTATAGCAGTAGAAGTTGAATCTAAATCTAAATTAATGTTTTTTAAAATTTCCTCACCTTTTTTATAGGAAAAATTTAAATTATTAACTATAATTTTTTTCATTGCTCTTCACCACCAAATCATAAGCTTCTTCTAAAGTTATTGGATATAGTCCTGTCTTGCTACTTCTAATATTTAATTCTCTACAAATTTTAGTAAAAGATGGATAATTTAATCCATAATCTAATAAATCATTCCTTGAAAATATTTTTTCTGGTACATCAAAATCTATAATTTTACCATCATGAAGAAGTAATACCTTATTAGAATATTTAGCTATTTTCTCTATCTTATGTTCTACCATTATTACAGTCATACCTTCTTTACTTAAGTTTTGAACTGCTCTAAACACTTCTTCTGAGCCTTGTGGATCAAGCTGTGAAGTAGGTTCATCTAGTATAATTATTTCAGGTTTCATTGCTATGATACTAGCAATTGCCATTCTTTGCATTTGTCCTCCTGATAAATCAAAAGGATTTCTATCCTTGTATTTATATATATCTAAAAGCTTTAAAGCATAGTCTATTCTCTCTACCATTTCTTCTCTTTTAATTCCCATATTTTCAAGTCCAAAGGCTATTTCTTCATAAAGCGTAAGCTTAGAGCCAGTAATTTGAGTAAATGGATTTTGAAATACAATTCCAACCTTTAAACATATATCACTAATATTGTTTTCTTTAACTTCCATTCCATCGATTATTACCTTACCACCATAGGCTCCACGATAAAAATGAGGTACGAGTCCTACTAAAGCTTGGCAAAGTGTTGATTTCCCTGAGCCATTTTCTCCTATTATACCTATAAATTCTCCTTTTTCTACTTGAAAAGAAATATCCTTTAAGGCCAACTCATCATTTAAAGGGTATCTGTATTTTAAGCTATCTACAACTATCTTCTCCATAATATAATTCTCCAAATTATTGCTAAAACTATAGATAATATTAAGAACCACTTAATTCTACTATCATAACTTGAACTTTGACTTTCATTTAAGAAACTTTTTTTTATCTTGGAATTAAATCCTCTCACTTCTAAGGCCATAGCTCTTTCTCTAGTAACAACTAAAGAGTTCATAACCACAGGTCCTATTAAGGGAAAAAAAGCTTTTATTCTTGTTAAAAGCTTTCCTTCTGTCTCCATCCCCCTAGATCTTTGAGCATCTGTTATGGTTCCCATAGTAGAGCTCATTTCAGGAATAATTTGAAGTACAGAACTTAGTACATATCCTATTTTAGGAGATAGTCCTTTTCTAACTAATTCTTCAATTAAATCTGAAGGCTTAGTAGTAAGTATTAATATTGAAAACCCACATAATATATTTATAACTCTTATACAGATCCTTAAGGCATAAAATAATCCTTCTTTATAAAAGGTAAAATTCCCTATAGAAAAAGCAGGCGTTATGTTATCAGCCTTAAATAATCCCTGAATTAAAATAATTGAAAATAATAAAATTGAACTAACTCCTAAAAGAGGGATAACTTTTTTTAAAACCTTACCAGCTAATAATATAAGAATACTAATAGCTAAACATATTAATCCCATAGTTACTGTAGGAATTATTATTGGTATGAGAATTGATACTACTATATACATAATCTTGTTTATTGGATTTATTTTATGTATTATGGTGTTCTGTTCTGAATATAGTGTTAAACTCTTCATTATATAAGCCTCCTTACAGTTTAGAGCAATGCACAATTTACAATCTTAAATCTTTCTTAAGTTTACTGCTAATTAATTCAATTATAAATTGTGCAACCTGTATTAAAAGAAATTATGAATCAAAAAAGTTTGAATTAAGTTTTTTCTATATTATAAAGTCTCTATATTATTATCATTTTTATAAAGAATCGTGAGTTTTTTAGGCAAATTTTTAAATATGCCATAAGCAACAATCACTGTAGCAATTTTATCTGGAATATCCACAACTAACTCATCTAAAAAAGATGCTAACCATAATGGACTTTTATTTGCTGTTAATACTGTAAATACACTGTCTCCCCAAATATTTCCTGTTTGTCCTCCCCAAAAAATTATATTCAATGGAGTAGATATAACTGTTGAAACTAATGCAACTATAAGACCTGTAAATACTGCTTTTGGTAATGTGTCTAGCCATCCTTTATGGGCTAAAACCCCTACTGTGATTCCTATTCCTAAACTAGTAAATGCATAAACAAAAGATATTGGGTTCATGGTTAGTCCATAAATTACATTGTTAACTACCCCACAAATTCCTCCTATTATTGGACCTGCAAGCATGCTAGCAAGCAATGTTCCTATAGCATCTAACCATAGTGGAAGTTTTAATATCTCTGCAAAACTTTTACCAATATAGTTAATACCTACTGCTGCCGGTATAAGAACTAATGCTGCAGTATTAAATTTAAATGACCAAATACTTTTTTTACTCATATATTTTCCCCCTTAGATAATTTACATTTAGGGCAATATTTTAAGTTATTACATATATATAGATATACCAGTTTCAAATTTAATCTATAAATTTATAAAATTGTGCTATTAAATATTTAAGTTTACATTAAATAGTTTATCTATATTTTATTATAACTTTTATATATACCCCATCTCCATTATTATGTAAATTATAGCATTAGTTTCTTTATTATACAATTTTTTATAATTAAGTAACACATATTTACATATCATTTTTTATTTTTGTAGAAATTTATTTAAGGTATAAATAAAGAATTTCTGCGAAAAAAATATAACAAATAGAACCATGATAAAATCATGGTTCTATTTGTTATAATATACCTAAAATTTTTTGAACTAATTATATTTTTAATATATTTAAACTGTATCTCAAATATATTACTTCTATCTAATAAGTTTAGAATTATATAAATCTATAAAAAAGATTAAATATTAAAAACTAACTTAATTATTTATTCTTTAAAAATTTAACTGTTTCTTCAAATATCATAGGTTTAGCATAATAATATCCCTGTATAATATCACAGTTATTAGCTTTTAAATACTTAATCTGTTCTTCCGTTTCCACACCTTCAGCTATTACTGAAAGCTTTAAGCTATGTGCAAGTTTTATAAGTCCATCAATAATATGCTCACTTTTTTTATTAATTCCTATATCATCTATAAAGCTTTTATCTATTTTTAAACAATCTAAATTTAAAAGTTTTAAATATTTTAACGGTGATAATCCTGTACCAAAATCATCTAGTGAAATACTCATTCCATATTTATGAAGCTTATCTAGAACATCTAAATTTTTCTCCAATACGTCAATTATAACACTTTCTGTTATTTCTAATTCTATATATCTAGGATCTAAATTATATTTTTTTAATATATTTATAAAATTATTAGTCAGATTTTTATCTTCTAGTTGTACTTTAGAAAGATTTACAGATATTTTAAAGTTATCATATCCCATCTCTAAAAGTTCTCTACATTTTTTACAGGCTTCATCAAAAACAAACCTTCCTATTGGTATTATTGTCTTAGTATACTCAGCAATAGGGATAAATTCCACAGGAGATATAAATCCTTTCTCTAAATGCTTCCATCTAATCAATGCCTCTAGCCCTACCATTTCTTCATTATTGGCGCTAATCTTAGGCTGAAATACTAAATACATTTCATTTTTATTTAATGCTTCACTTAAATCTTTTTCGATAGAAAATATTCTATTTACTTTTTCTAAATCATTAAATTCAAATAAATAATACTGATTTTTTCCTAAACTTTTTGCTTTATACATAGCCATATCAGCTTTGTAAACTAGATCAGAAAGTATTTCACCGTGATCAGGGTAAAGCGCCATACCTATACTTACACTTATAAAAACTTCACTATCAAGCATCTTAACAGGAGAATTAAATAACTTTATAATTTGTTTAGCTCTATTCTCTAGGTCTATATATCCTTTTATATGTTCAATGAGAAAAGAAAATTCGTCACCACTAAATCTACAAAGTATATCATCTTCTCCAACCATTAATTTTAATCTTTCAGCAACTTGACGTAGAAGTTCATCACCATAATTATGACCAAAAGCATCGTTTATATGTTTAAATCCATCTATATCTACAGATATTAATGCAATCTTCTCTTTCATTTTTAAAGAACTATCTATTTCTTTTTTTATTAGCGCTTCTCGTAAAAAAAATCTATTAGGCAAGCCTGTAAGATCATCATTATATTGTAATCTTCCATATTTACTTTTTTCAAGTTTTTCCTTAGTTATATCTTTGATTGATACATATAAATAATCTTTATTACCCAATTCATCAAAAGTAGCTTTACTTCTAGTTTCTAACCAAACAATCTCATTATTTGCATTTAGTATTCTATACTGATTAGCATAATACACTTCATTACTATTTAAAAATTCTTTAATACCTTTGCAATAGTTTTCTTTATCTTCATCATATATGTATTTCATCCAATGTTTATAGTACCTTATCTTTTCATTTGCCTTACCATCTTTAAGTATGTTATTTATAGATGAACTAAAACTCATAATTTTTTTCTTTAAATCCACCTCACAAATACTATCTAATGATCCGGCAATAGTTAATCTGTTTTTCATTTGATTTTTTGCTAAAGCTAATTCTTGTTTTTTTTGTTCTGTTATTTCTATTATAAATCCTGATGCTAAATTTATATTCTCTTTTTTACTTCTGTATATTTTCCCACTAGCTCTAACCCATTTAATATTTCCACCTTTTTGTATTATTCTATATTCATGGGAAAATTCTTTATCATTAGAAATTTTTATTCTTTCAAGAAAGAAAATAAAAAGAGGATACAAATCTTCCGGATGCACAAACTTAGACAAAGAGTTTATACTATTTATAGATTGTGAACTATTTTCTACTCCTAACAACTGATCGCCTTTGCTACTTAAATAAAATTCATCGGTATTTAAATTCCATTCCCAAATAGCTCCATCAAAAGCATTTAAGGCTAAATTACATCTTTTCTGTTCTATAGAAAGAGAATGGTATTCTTCTGAAAAAAAATAATCATAATAATTTTTAGCTTTATCAATCAATTTTTAACACCTCATGCCTAATTAAGATTTCTATTGTCATCAATTCTTTGTAATCCAAAAAATTTGTATTATTTACAGGTATTTTGTAAATAAATATATATGTTTATTTGTTATATTCCATATTCTACAACTTATTCTAAAATCCTCTTACAATAAAAGGCTATTGATATAACATCAATAGCCTTTTATTTGTTAGCTTTTCAATTTTTATAGTTATCTTTTAGTAGTAAAAATTAAGAAGCAGTAATTACTGATTTTCATTATAATATTATAATGCTCTTTTATATATTTCTAATATATCTTCTGAAGTTAGCGGAGGATAATTTCCTACTGTTCCGCCTCCTGCACATTGTCTAGCCATAATTTCTAATTTTTCCTCTCCTATTCCCACTTCTCTTAAAGTCATAGGGATACCTAAAGATTTTATGAAATCTCTTGTTTTATTTATAGCTTCCTTAGCAGTTTTATATTTATCTTTATCAGCTTCTAAATTCCATACATTTATTCCATACTCAGCAATATCATCTACAGTATCCTCATTTAAAATATATTCCATCCACACAGGAGTTAATATACCTAATCCTACTCCATGAGTTATATCATAAAACGCACTTAGTTCATGTTCCATGTCGTGTACTGACCAGTTTGTATCCTTTCCATAACTCAATAAACCGTTAATAGCAAGACTTGATGCCCACATTAAATTTGCTCGTGCTTCATAGTTTTCTGGTTCATTAAATGCTATTGGTCCATAATGAAAAACTGTTTTTAATAATCCTTCTGCCATTCTATTTTGAAGAAATGCAGTTTTTGTTGGAGTAAAATAAACTTCAAATATATGGCTCATAATATCTACTGCCCCTGCTGCTGTTTGATTTTTAGGCACAGTGTAAGTATAAGTTGGATCTAAAATTGAAAATTTAGGTGAAAGAGCTGGATGTCCTGCTGCAAGCTTTTGGTTAGTTTCAATATTACTTATAACTCCTCCCCTATTCATTTCAGAACCAGTTGCAGATAAAGTAAGTATTGAAGCTAATGGTAATGCTTTTGTGACATCTCCCTTACCAATAAAGAAATCCCATGGATCTCCATCATAATAATATCCACCTGCAATAAATTTAGAACAATCTATTACACTTCCTCCTCCTACTGCAAGAATAAAATCTATGTTATTTTCTCTGCATAGTCTAACCCCTTCTCTTACACTAGTAATACGAGGATTTGGTTCTACTCCTGCAAGTTCCACAAAGTCTATATTGTTTTCTTTTAGTATATTAGTAATTTTATCGTATAGTCCTGTTTTCTTTATGCTTCCTCCACCATAAACTAAAAGGACTTTATTCCCATACTTCTTTATTTCCTTACCTAAAACCTTTATTTTTCCTTCACCAAAAAATATTTCAGTCGGTATGCTGTAAACAAAATTTAACATAAATGCACCTCCAAATATAATACATGTTATTTTTTAGATATCTTCATACCTTAAGGCATCTTATAAAAATAACTTGTGAGTATAATAATCTATTTTATATCACCCTATGTTATCATAGCCTGTTTATAGTCATCTTATGAATATAAGCTATTTCCTTATCTAACATAAAATATCGATAACATCTTTCACTAGATATTTTACTTTAGACACCTAATTATAAATTTTATTCTCTCAATCATTAATTGTTTAAGATTATTATACACTAAACTATATTAAATATATCTATTTAAATTTATAATTATACCTATATTTTTTTAATTCTATTTATTTATAATTTCAACTGTATTTTCTCTTCCTACTATAATCGTATCAGCAATATCAAGAAATAATCCTGTATCAACAACTCCAGAAATCATTTTTATGGTTTTTTCTAATTTATAAGGATCTTCTATCTTTTGTATAAATAAATCTATTATATAATGCTGTCCGTCGGTAACATAATAACCATTATCATTTTTTCTAATAACAGGATTTAGACCTAACTCTTTTAACTTATTGAAAATTTGACGATATGCAAATGGAACCACCTCTACAGGAAGGTGAAATTTACCTAAAGACTTTACCATTTTGTTTTTATCAACTACCCATATCACCTTTTTTGACGAGTTAGCAACTAATTTTTCATATAATAACGCGCCTCCCCCTCCTTTTATTCCATTTAACAGATCATCAACCTCATCTGCACCATCTATGGTCAAATCAACATAATCTACTTCATTAAGAGATATTACAGGTATTCCTAATGATTCAGCAAGCTTAGTAGTGGAATTAGAAGTAGAAACTGCTTTAATATTTAGCCCTTCTTTTATTCTTTCAGATAATTTTACAATTGTATAATACACAGTTGATCCAGTTCCAAGTCCAACAATCATGTTATCTTTAATAAATTCAACTGCCTTTTCACCTGCTATTTTTTTACTATTCATCACTACACCTCACTTTTATTAGATATATTCTTTCGTATTCTAAATAATTTATACTTTTAACTTCATAACATCATATGTAAAATTTGCATCTTCAAAGCTGTAATGATATTTTCCTGTTTTTCTAAAATCGCATTTTTTATAGTAATTTATAGCCTTTATATTACTTTCAAGCACGGCTAGCCAAACTGTAGCAGGAGAAAATTTTTCAAAAAACTTTTTACAAGTTTTCATAAATTCAAGTCCTATGCCGAGCCCATGGTATTGTGATAATATATATATTTTCTGTAACTGTAATTGATTTTGGTCATCTATCTCTTCATAGAAAGAATTTTCTTTTATCTTAGCATACCCAACAGGACTATTATCCAAATATACTATAAAAAAATGATTATTTTCTTTGCTCAAACTTGATTTGATTTTCTCAGAGTTAAATGTTGCCTGTAGATATCTATCTAGTACTTTTGGCTTAAATAAATAACCAAAGGTTTCATCAAAAGTTTTCTTTCCTAAGAAAGATATGTCATTGCAGTGCTCTATACCAGCTTTTATAATTTTTATTTCACTATCCCCTATAGAATTTATAATTTTCTCCATAATTATTCTCCTTATTCAATATATAATTTACAATAT
>NZ_JBSVQM010000022.1:0-75680 GCF_054863625.1 Clostridium sp. Marseille-QA1073
ACCAGTATAGATAAACTACTTAAAAAATTAATGTATAGGTGAATATAGCTACATCCTTGAGCGTTTTAATTCACAATTCACAATGCAAAATTCACAATTAAGGTTGAAATTAATTCTTTATGAATTAATTTCTTAAACTAATTTTTTTACTAGCAATGCATTGCTAGCCATTTATAAGAAGTTACTATATCGCTTCAAATAGAAAAAGTCTATACCTTCTTAGATATAGACTTTTTCTTATATAATTATTCACTTGTTTGACTACTAGAAATTTCATCGTTATTTTCTTCTAGAGAATAAACTCCTCTATACTTTTCTGGTACTAATTTTGCAACTGAAAGCATAAGTTCTCTTAATGCCCTATTACTATAACTATTTTTATCCTCGTCTTTTTGCTTTTCTACTATTTCTACTGGTGATCCTATATTAATAAATATATCTGCTTTTCTAAAGGTTTCTTGTCCCATATCATTATCATTTATTGGCATAAAATTCTCTGTTCCACATAATCCTATTGGTACTATAGTAGCTTTAGACATTTTTGCTATTAAAAGAAGCCCTTTTTTAGCTTCTATCATACTACCAGTTCTACTTCTTGTCCCTTCTGGAAAAATAACTATATTCCTTCCTTCTTTTAAGCTTTTAATTATCTTTGCAATAGCCTCTTTATCGGCAGAATTTGGCTTTATAGTTATAGTCTCAACAACTCTTATTCCCATTTTAGTAAAAGAATTTTCACTTAGCTTTTCTCCGGCTACAAATATAGGATTTTTCTTTTCAAGAATTGTATTTAAAACTAAGCCATCTGCATTGCTTAAATGATTGGCTATAAATATAATTGGCCCTTCTAGCTTTTCTATATTTTCATATCCCGTAATTTTAACATTTGCATATTTTTTATAATATCTATAAATAGCTGATTGTATTAATTTATCTCCTAAGCTTTTTGGAAGTTTTTCTATCAAACGAAATTTAGCAGCTAAATCCATTCTTTATCCACCTCTACATTTTAAAATTCTATCATAATCTTCAACTTATAAAACCTGTATGAATTTATAATTGTTTAAGTTTTATTTTTAAAAAGTTTATCATAATATTCCCTTATATATGGGGAATTTATATTCTTAATTATATTATCTTTATCTTCATGCTTTATATTATTATAATTAATAAGACTATTTCTTATTAGGATATTTTTGCCTCTCCATCCACAACTACATTTTTGATATTTCTCTTTAAAGGTAGTATTATTCATATTAATTATATCTATAAGCTCATCTTCTTTCATAAAATCAAAGGCTTTAAACTCTTCTATGTGTGAAAATTTAGCTTTTTTATTATAAGGACATATATCTTGGCAAATATCGCATCCAAAAATCTTGCCTTTAAACTTATCAAACCAATGTTCATCTATATGTTTTTTTTGAGTCATATAGGATAAACATCTATTAAAATCATTATCCTTTACTTGCTCTTTAAGAGTGTCAGTAGGACAAGCATTTAGACATAATTGGCATTTTCCACAACTCTCTTTTATAGGACTATCAATTTCTAAGGGTAGATCTGTTATTATTTCCCCTAGAAAAACGTAAGAACCATATTCCTTAGTGATAAATGTATTGTTTTTTCCTACGAATCCAATACCGCAAAGATACGCAATATATCTTTCAGGAAGTGGATTATTATCCACAAATCCTATAGCTTTTCCACCTAAACTTTCAATATATCCACATATTTTCTGTAGATATTTTTTTACTACCACATGATAATCTTCACCTAAAGTATATTTTGAAAAATATTTAACCTTTCGATTTTCATCATGTAAATATGGAAATGCTATTGATATTATAGTTTTTCCATCTTCCATTAATAAAAACGGATTTATTCTTTTTTCTACATCATCTTCTTCAAATTCTATCTGAAACCCTTTTTCTTTCCTATAAGAATAATAATTTTCTAATTCAGAAAAAACTCTACAGGTTGTAAATCCTACAGTTGTAAGACCTAAAGATTTACAAAAGTTTATAATACTAGTTTTATTGTTCATGTTTATAATCCTTTATAAATTTTATTTAATATATTATATCACAACTTATACAATTGAGAATTGACAATGGACAATTGACAATTAAGGTTAAAATTATTTTTAGGCAAAATAATTTCTTTAATGTATTTTTAATTGGCAATGCAATTGCTAATTATTGTAGGAGCGAACACTGTTCGCTGCTACATTCAATCAATTTTAAATTTCTCAGCTTCTGCTGAGAAATTTCCACAATTCTCCATTGTCAATCATCAATTCTCAATTGCCTAAGTATTCTGCTACATATTTTCCTACTAGTTCACTTTCTATTTCTATTTTATTTATTTGTTCATATCCTTTAACTACAGTACCACAAGCGAATATTCCATCTATTGAAGTTTCCATATTATCTTTTAAAATCATTTTTGAGCTTTCTTGTTCTATATCTATACCAGCTTTTAATGCTAGAGCATTTTCTGGATGAAGGTAAATAGATAAAACTAAGGTATCACAACTTATATAACTTTTACTATTAGGAATAACTTTGTTATTCTCATCTAAAAGTCCTATATTTACTCCTTCAACTCTTCCCTTACCAAAAACATTAGTAACTCTAGACTTTAACATAACAGGTATATTGAAATCCTTGATAAAGTTTTTCACTTCTTCATTAATTGCACTTAATCCCTCTGTGGTTTCAATAATTCCTTTAATCTTTGCTCCTTCTAATACTAGGCTTCTTGTTGCAAATAATGCCGGATCTCCTGAACCTAAAACTAACACTTCTTTACCAGGCATTATTCCGGCTCTATTAATTAATTTCAATGTGGATAAAGAAGTAATTATCCCTGAACATCTATGACTTAATATGTTTTTATATCCTAATGGTCTTTCTCTACATCCCATAGCTAAGATTATTGCCCTCGAATAAATTTCTAAAATTCCTTCTTCATTTACTGCCACTATGGTTTTATTTGTATGTAAACTTATAACATCTGTTGAAGTTTTATATTCTATTTCATATTCTATTAATTTATTAACTAAGCTTTGAATATACTCTGGTGCTGTTAAGTCTCCTCCTATATATTTACTTCTAAAGCCGCTATGAATACAATTTATTAACATTCCTCCAAGTTCTATTTCTCTATCTATAATTAAAATATCTTTAATACCATTTTCTTTTGCAGCAATTGCTGCGATCATGCCACTTGGTCCTCCACCAATAATTACAAGGTCATATTTTATCATAAATAAACCCCTCCATAATAATAGGTCACTAATTTCTAAGTTTCTATACACTACCAATTATAATATAAAATTCATAAGTTGTAACTTATTCAATTTATAGTGATGAGTTTAAACCTAAAAATAGTATAACCCTATAGGGCTATACTATAATTTATTTATTTGAAACTATTTTTTTATTTTCTTATTTTATATTTTTACACATAATTATAAGTTAAACTACAACAGAGGTTGTGACAATGATGTTCATGAAATTTTATACTTTTTCTAACAATTCATATCATAACAAATTAAATGATTATATTTTTATCCCTAAAAATATGAGAAGAATTCCTAATATAATATAAATAATTGTTTCATAAGAAAATTTATTTTTCTTATTTTCTTTTATATATTTTTTTATTTCATCTATTATTTGATTGCATACACTATTATTTTCAAGTTGAGATAAGTAAACTGTAGTTCTTCTAAATATTTCTTTTAATTTTATATCCACTCGTTTTTCTCCATAAGCTATCATTAAAGTATCGTCCTCAAGTTCCCATGGAATACTTTTTTGTGAAAAAAAGTCTGCTAATATTTCAATTAATTCTTCCTTAAGCAATCCATAAACAGTATAAACTTTTGCATAGAATACAAATATCACCAAAATAGCTGATATACATATAGTTGTTATTAGTGTAAATTCATCCTTTTCTCTAATAGTTCTTAATATCAATTCAATAAAGAGTATATAAAAAAATATTGAACTTCTAGTTATCCTTTCTTTAATAATAAATTTTCTTCTGCTTATAAGAAATCCAAATACTATAATTATAACTCCAAATACTATACTTAAAATTTTAAAATCATAATCTTCCTCCTAAATTATCTCTATCCCTAAATTATATGATTTAAAAAATTTTTATACCATTTAATACCATTATATTCTTAAATATAACTATTAAATTCTACATTTTATTAGCTAAATTTATTAGAAGTTATAGCTTTCAGAACTCTTCTGATTATAAGAAATTACAGAAGTAATTTCTTATAAAAAACTAGCAATTACATTGCTAGTTTAAAATCAATTAAAAAATCAGTTTAATCAAAACTAACTTCAACCATATTTTCAATTGTATATCATCAATTTTCAATTAACTAACTTTCTCTACAGCATTAGTTAATTTTCATTAGTATTGTTCCTGATCATACTGCACCTCAGGGGAACCCTAAAGGGCTTCACTACTGTTCCCCTGAGGTGAAAAAACTAGCAATTACATTGCTAGTTTAAAATCAGTTAAAGAAATCAGTTTAATTAAAACTAACTTCCTCCTTAATTGTCAATTGTCCATCCTCAATTCTCAATTGCCTAAGTTTATATTTTTAAAATTACTAACATTATTATATAAAAAATCCTAGAGAAATTATTATAACTCCAAGTAATATTAATATTGCTGACGCTGTTGAAAATTTATTTCTTTTATCTTTATAAAATTCTTTTTTTAGCTCTTCTATTATTTCATCACACTTCTCTTTATCTTCAACATTAACTACATTAATAGATGTAATATATGATGTAGATTTTAGTTCAATTTCAGTGATTTTCTCTCCTATGTCCACCGATAACTTGTTTTCATTCTTAGTTATACTATACTTAAAGTTTTTCTTTGTGAAAAAATTAATCAGAACTGTAGTTACGTCATCCCTAGACATCCCAAAAAAAGAATATGTTTTCCCATAATATATAATTACTAAAATATAAAATATAGAAATTAATATCATTGAAGCTATAAACATAACTATATTGTTTAATTCTATTTTAAAAATCCCTTGAAAAATTAAATAAATGAATAGAAATGTAAGAAAAGAACTTTCTTTTATAACTATTTTTCTTTTAGATATATATAAACCTAATAATAAAATTATTATTCCTGATAAAATATTAACATACTTTATTATCATATATCTCTCCTAAAATATTAATATTTATTATAATAACATTTTTTTGAAATTATTTTCAATATTTATACTATTAATATTTTTAAAATTTTATAAATTATATAAGATATGATTTAGTGAAAATATTTTTTTCCTATTTACAGTTATATTCATTTTATTATAATAGGTCCATGAAAATTATAAGTTGATGATATTTAAATAATAGATTATAATTATTACAAATTAGTTTGATTATCAAAATATTTTATAATCAAAACAAAGGAGATGTTTTATTAAATGGATATAAAACCATTAAAAATAGGAGATTTAGAAGCAAGACTACCTATAATTCAAGGGGGAATGGGTATAGGTATATCCTTATCTAACTTAGCTTCTGCTGTTGCAAACTGTGGAGGTATTGGAATTATCTCTGCAGCACAAATAGGATATGATGATGAAGATTTTGAAACTAATGCTTTTGAGGCAAATTTAAAAGCATTAAGAAAACATATAAAGCTTGCTAAAGAAAAAGCTCCAAAAGGAATAATAGGGGTTAATTTAATGGTAGCAATGAAAAACTATGAAGAATATGCTCTAGAAGCTATAAAAAGTGGAGTAGATTTAATAATTTCAGGCGCTGGGCTTCCTACTACTCTTCCTAAGATAGTTAAGGATTATAAAACAAAGATTGCACCTATTGTATCTTCATTAAAAGCAGCTTCTGTTATATTAAAGATTTGGGATAAAAAGCATAATGTAGCTCCTGATATGATTGTAGTAGAAGGCCCTAAGGCAGGAGGACATTTAGGGTTTCATAAAGAAGACGTAGAAAAAGAAGAATGCAGCTTAGAGAGTGTAGTTCCACAGATAGTTGAAGCAGTTAAACCTTATGAGGAAAAATATAATAAAAACATTCCTATAATTGCTGCTGGTGGAATTTATGATGGATTTGATATTGCAAAGTTTCTAAAATTAGGTGCTCAAGGAGTACAAATGGGTACTAGATTTGTGGCCACAGCAGAGTGTGATGCACATATAAACTTTAAAAAAGCTTATATAAATAGTAATAAAGATGATATTTGCCTCGTTAAAAGTCCTGTAGGAATGCCTGGACGTGCCATATTAAATAATTTCACTAAAACAGTTGAAAGTGAAAATCAAAAGATTGATAGATGTTATAATTGCTTAATTCCTTGTAATCCTAAAGAAACTCCATATTGTATAACCACAGCTTTAATAAATGCAGCAAAGGGTAATATGGAAAATGCTCTAATTTTTTCTGGTGAAAATGCATATAAAGTAAATAAAATAGTCTCAGTTAGAGAACTTATGCATGTCCTTGAGAGTGAAATAATGATTTCAATTGATGATTAACAATTACAATTAGTTAAAGCTTAAGAATGAAGAACTTATGGAGGCTTTTATTAAAGTTACTTTATAACTTTAATAAAAATTAGTTTCCTCCATAGTCCTTCATTCTTATATTTTTTTACCATTCTTTTATGTTATGACCCTAAACTTATTTAAGTATTATAGCTATACTTCCTTTGAATGCTTATTCTTCTAGGACTGTAATTAATAATTAAATTATGAGAATAAAATATATTTTATGTGTAATACTAAGGTTGAAATAAAAAGTTAGGAGTGATTTTATGCAAAACTTAAACCAAATGGAATTACAAAATCTTCGTCATCTTATTGGCGCTCATGGAACAATAGCAAATAAACTTGACGATTTTGCTAATCAATGTACTGATCCACAATTAAGCCAAATGCTAAAAACTGATGCTCAAGAAGCAAGAGCTGCTAAACAAAAATTAATGGGATTCTTAGGATAGGAGGGTATAAAAATGCAAGAAAAAGATATAATGAATGACTATTTAAGTATGATTAAGAGTAGTTTAACTGGATATGCTACCATAATATCTGAAACAGATAATCAACAATTAAGACAAACACTTCAACAAATGAGAGACAGTGATGAAGCTCGTCAATATAAAATTTATCAAGCAGCTAAAGAAAAAGGATATTATAAACCTGCTCAACCAGCAAAACAAGAAGAAATAAACACAGTAAAATCTGAATTAACTATGGGCTAATATCTATTATCCTAAAAAATTAACAAAAGATTATTTTTACTTCAAAACTTTCATAAAGGCAGGAATACCTGCCTTTATTTCATTAATTAAATATAACCTTTTACATCGATAATTAATATATAAATATTAATATTTTCTACATATGTCCATAATTCCAAATTCTTTTATATCAATTGATGAGTATGTCATATTCTCAATTATTCATTTGGATCTGATGTCCATCCTTTTGATATAATATCATCATCAACTTTAAAAGCTAATCCCTTATTTCTTACATATAAGATATTTTCATCAGGGTATATAGCAATATCCTCATCTTCTTTAGTTCCAACGTCCAGTATTTGCAATACCCCTTCACTATTATTAATAAATTGATGTGTGATATTTTTGCCAGCAGGCTTTGAAATCACATCTCCAGATTTAACTTCAAATTCTTCGTCGTTTATTCTTATGATTCCCTTCCCACTCATTATAAGAAAAAACTCTTCTTGCATTGAATGATGATGATATTTTGTGCTTTTATAACCTGGTTCTATGCAGTCTATATTTACATATATTTTTTCACTACCTACAGCATTTCCTACATACATTGTTTTAGCCCCTTGAAACTTACTAATATATTGCTTTGGTATATTATTTATATTGTATATATTTTTCATAAAATCCGCCTTTCTTGTTTAAATCAATATAAATTAAGTCTATTAGACTTTCTGTCATTTCAATAATTCCTAATTCTTTTAAAATTATTATTTGCCTAAAGGCTCTGTTGGGGTAGAATTTATAACTACAACTATATACTGAAAATAATCAGTAGTTACTCCATCTTTGGCTACTTGTCCAGTATAGTTTGGATTCATTGGCCATATTAAACTATTTTCAAAAGGAGAGTTTTCTCCCTTTAATTTAAAAAGAGTTATAGGCTTCATAAAATATTTATTAAAATCAGCAGATTTGTAGGAATATATATGCTTTTTACTATAATCTCCTATATTCATATACATACAGTTCTTATATAAATAAATTATTGATAATACCTTACCTTTCACAGGAGAATTGCTACCATTCATACGTGCAGCTAACCAAGAAACTCCTCCCTGCTCTCTTTGAAAAGCATGGTTTAGCCCCCATTGACCATAATACTTACCTTTTGGTAAATGATTATAAACCTTAATAAAATTTTCGTATATTTTTTCATCTCTAATTTTATTAAAATCTTCTTCTGAGGATACTATATCCATTCTATTTATTATATTTTCATTTACTAATTGAAATCCAAAAAAATTATCCTCTAGATATTCTTCATATACATTTTTATTTTTTTCCATACTATTTTTTAACTCTGAGCAAAATTTATATAATCTATCATCTGCTCTATTTTCATCTAAATATCCACTGTTAATTATGCTATTAAATTCCTCCATATTACTTTTTATTTCATCTGGTACTTTTTTATTAGGTAATACCGAATTCATATATCTAAGTCCATTTACAGACTGATGTTCTATATCAATACCTACAATTTTAATTTTTTTATCATCAGGCAATGTTTTATTATATTCATATACTTTCTTCCAATGTTCATATCCCTGCTTATTCCATGCAAAAGTACCTTTAAGAGGTTTGTACATTTCCTCTAATATACTTTCATCTCCAGTTTTCAAATATTGATTTAAAAAACAGCTATCACTATATGACAATTCCATTAAATAATAATTAATATCTGCCTTTTCTTTAAAATACTTTAAAAATTTTAACTCTAGCTCTGAGTTGGCCTTTATTCCATGATTTTCAGCTGTAAAAAATATTTCTTTATTTTTTAAATCATTGTCTAATAATTGAAAAGAAGAAAAATCATCATTATCTTCTAAGTCTAAAGCTGAATGATTTTTTTCTAAAAAGTTTTCAACTTCAATATTCTTTTCCATTTTTTCTTCACTTTTTAAAATTTTCATAGTAAAAAAACTTACAATGAAAATGAATATAAAAACAATTAATGTAGTTTTTAATACTTTTCTCACAGTAGCCCCCCTGATTAAAATTCATTTAATATGGAATTTTTCCTAATAATAATTTGAACTAATATTTTATTAATGATTTCTTTAAAGTTGAAAAATAATATAAAATATATTTTTAATTGTACATTGCTTTAATATGTTTGTATCTCTAGTAAATCCTCTATTCTGTCATTCATAAATTTATATGAATCATAAACCCCTTGGTTATAAAATTCACTTGATAGCTCTTTTATGATAAAATCTAAAATCATTCCACAGGCTAAATCTCCTAATTCTTCTTCTCTTTCTTCTAAAAAATAATTTTTAATTTTAGATATCATTTCTTCTCTTTTTTCTTTTCTTAATTTAATTTTACTGTTCATATTTTTATCCTCCTCAATATTTCAGTGTTACCTCTTATATTGCTTTAAGTATTTTAAAGAATCTTTTATTAAATCTACTGTTTCTAAAACTTCTGAAATATTTTTTTCTGTTTTATAATTATTTCTTGTATAATTCATTATATCCCTAACAGCAGATAATGAATTTTCAAATTTATCATTCATCCATTCATATCTAGGTAAAAGCCATATGTGAAAATGTCCTGATCTCTCTTCTTGAATTATGCTTATTTCATTAATATCTTCTATACTTTTTAATGCTACTCTTACCTTATATACTAAATCAAATAATTCTTGGGACTCCTCATAACTAAGCTGTGATATTGATTTTATATGTCTTTTTGAAGCAATAATTAAAAAAGCTTTTATAGGAATTTCTGGGTCTTGGTGAAGAATAAAATTATTAGTTTCAGCTATTATTCCACCTGGTGGCATTATTTCTCCTAAGGCAATAGAACAACCGATACATTTACATTGCCACTCTTTATTTAAAATATCTTTAATCATAATGAAGCTCTCCTTACAAATTTATATTAAATAATACTTAGCCATATAATAAATCAATATAACTCACTTACGGTTAAATTATTGATATATTGTAAATATATTCTACCAAAGATATTAATAACCTTTCTTTTTTCATATAAAGATAAATAATCATAAATAGCTAATTATCTTTTTAATTATTACTGTAGAAAGAAGAAATTACAGTGAAAAATACTTCATTTTTATAAATCCCTTTATTAATATTACCTTTATGGTTTTTATTGACAAGATAATTTGGAAATGATATTATTAATTTGGTTAAATTTAGAAGAAAATTTTGAAGTGTGTTCTGTATATGGGCATCTAGAACATATGAAGTTACTGATGCAACCAGCTTCTAAAAATTGTATAATTAGGGGGAATTCTTTATGAAATCAAAAAGAACTTATTCATTAGTAACAATTATGGCATTGCTTTTAGCCGGAACTATTAATGTAACTGCAAATGCATCTGTACAAGAGAAGAACAAAACACTTACTGATAAATTGCAAACTAATATAGTGGTTAATTCATTAGAAAAAAATAAAACTACTATACCTGAATGGACAAAAAATACTAGATATTATGTAGGTGATAAAGTTATACATGAAGGGAAAATTTATGAATGTATAGTAGATCACTCTAGATTATCTCCATCAACAAAGTATGTGTGGAAACTTATAGGAGAAAATAAATTACCTGAGTGGAAAAGAAATACTAAGTACTATGTAGGTGATAGAGTTATACATGAAGGTAATATTTATGAATGTATAGTAGATCACTCTAGATTATCTCCATTAACAAAGTATGTATGGAAACTTGTAGGAGAAATCTAGTCCTATATATGTTGCTAGATTATTATAAAAGTCTTTAATTATTAAACTCAAGAGTAAAATACTTAAATTATAATAAATATTAGATTATTAAAAATTCCTCAAATAGAGGAATTTTTTTATATATCAAAAGATAAAAAAACTAAGCTTATATTGCTTAATCCTTAAGTGTATGATACTTAACTTTTGCTTTTAAATTTATTATACTGACTAGTTATTTTTTCGAAGATGACTTAACTTTAAAGCCTTTATCTGTAGTTATTATTTTTATGTTTAAAATATTAAGTAATTCAGATAAACTCTTAACTTGATTAATATATTTGATGTTGTTTTTCTTAACTAACAATTCTACCATTTTTATAATGTCTTCTTTTTGTTCTTTATCGAGTTTATAATTATCTTTTAAACACAATCCATTAATATAAATTAATGTAGTCCAAATTTGCTCCTCTGCAATTTTATTAATATCCATAAGTACCCATGTAAAATCTTTTCTTCTGTAATTTGCTGGATATGCCTTCTTAAAAAACTCTATAAAGTGATTAATAGGCTTTGGATCTTTTTCCTTAACATACTTTCCTAATTGTGCTTTTAGTTGATTCTTTAAATACATGATTGTATTAGGTTTAATAACATCTTTCATTTTATCTATACTATTATAAATTAATGTATATGTATCTTGTATTTGCTCACTTGTTATATTGCCTGCCTTAAGTACTTTTGTAATACTAATATATTCTAATATATTCTTCTTGCAATTTAATTCTTTATTATATAGTACTTCCCAAATTTCCTTTGCCCCTAACCCCTCCAGGTTTTTATTTATCTCTAATTGAGTTTTATCATTAATATCCATATTAAAATGTACCATCCTTTTTTGTTTTCATTATATCATAATTATGATATGAAATTCTTAAGAGGCTTTATATAGATATACCAGCTCTAAATTTAATATATATGTGAAAATAATTTGTATACCATAGGGACGGTTCATTAAAATATATGAATACTTTTTTAATTACTAAAAAATAATGAACCGTCCCCTATCTATTCACTTTAAATATACAGGCTTTTGTAGTTATGGACGCATCTCCATTTTTCTTAATGTAATCCTCTATATATTCTCTAAAATCATCTTTCTTTTTTCCTACAAGTACAGAGCTTCCTTTTATACTAGAAGCTTTATAAGAAACAATAGCATCAATATTAGATGTAACAATCTTTCCTTCTAAGATTTCCACATTAACTTTACTAAAATATTTTTCTAATAACGCTTGTCCATCTTCAAGTTGGAATCTATCACACATTCCATTATTATGAAGCCCTAAGGCAGAATTAAATTTTTCTATGAGATTATTTAACTCATTCATGGTTTCACAGGAATTAGTGGTAGCATAAAATATCCCATCTTTAGCAAGAACTCTTTTTATTTCTGATAAGACTTTTTCTATATCTGGAACAAGATAGAGCATATGTCTTGCAATTACTACATCAAAACTTTCATCTTCATAAGGAATATTTTGTGCATCAATCTCCTTATATATAAAATCTTGCTCTATTTGCTCTAATTTTTCTTTTGCATTCTGGAGCATAGAAGCAGAAAAATCAGATAAAGTAATATTCCATTCGCTATTCACACTCTCTTTGTTCTTAAGCCAAAGTTCCCCAGTACCGCAGCCTAATTCTAATATTCTTGCTTTACTTGGAAATTTCATTTGATTAAAACACCAATTATTCCAATCTGTTTTATTAGTATTATAACTATGAAGCTTAGTTCTTAAATTAAAATTTTCAGTATTTTTATACTGTTCTTTTACTTTACCTTCCATATTAGTTATCTTGATAATATCAATAAGCTTTTCAACCTCTAAAAATCCATTTTCTTTTATTTGATTTTCTGCTTTATCAAAGACAGTTATAACTGATTCTATATGTTTTTTCTTTTCTTCTAAAGCACTTTTTTGAGTGGTAATTATGCTTTCTAAATTTTCTTCTCTTCTATATAAAATTTCATTTATTTCATTCAAAGATAACCCAATAAATTTCAAAGTAATAATTTGCTGAAGTCTCAAAAAATCTTCTTCACAATAAACTCTGTATCCAGAACTAGTTTTATATGATGGTTTTAATAATCCGATTTTCTCATAATGAAGTAGCGTTTTTACAGTTACTCCTGCTCTTTTAGCAAACTCACCGATTTTCAAGATATTACCTCCCCTCATAGTTATTCTAAGCTCCTACTTTAGGTAGGAGTCAATCTCTAGTTATAATGTTTTAAAATATATTAGTAACTTTATTATAATTTAGCCTGTAAACTATGATTTTCCTTTACAGATTCGTAAAATCAGGACCACCCGTAAAACGGGTGGTTTGCTTTAGCCCTATAAGGGCATATTACTGGCTGTGCTGCTCGCACGCCGAACGGTTTGCCAACCGCAAATTTTTACTAACTACCCCTAAAGGGGTTTATTTTACCTGCTCTTCTTTACTGGCTCACCCGTAAACGGGTCAATATATTCTTTTAAACTCAATTGCTCATATGCTACATCTTCTTGTATTTGATTTTTTATATATTCTTCAATTGCTTTTTTATTACGCCCAACTGTATCAACATAATATCCCTTGCACCAAAATTGTCTATTTCCATACTTATATTTTAGATTAGCATGTCTATCAAAAATCATAAGAGAACTTTTTCCTTTTAAGTATCCCATAAACTGAGCTATACTTAATTTAGGTGGAACACTAACTAACATGTGTATATGGTCCTTGCATGCATTTGCTTCTATTATTTCTACACCCTTATGTTCACATAACTTTCTTAATATTACTCCAATATCAACTTTTATCTTTCCATATATTATTTGTCTTCTATACTTAGGTGCAAACACTATGTGATATTTACAATTCCATTTGCTATGTGCTAAACTGTTATTGTTCATTATGAACTCCTCCTTTGTATTTCAAGTATTGGTCGGCAAACCTAATACTTATTTTACTAAAGGAGGATCTTTTTTTATACTCATAGCTAAAAGCTTTTTAGAACCACAGGTATAACCTGTGGTATTCTTTTATACAATAAATCCTATAGAAAAAATTATAACCATAAAAATGTAAGATACTATTGAAATAATAGTTCCATCAATTGTATTAGTAAACATCATCATTATTTTTGTAGCTATAGGCACTATAAGTATCATATAATTTTGAGATATTCCTGCTATTATAAAATTTCTATTTGTGTCATTTACTAATATAAATTGCCAAAGATAAAAAAGGAATGATATAGACCACAGACTATTACCTATAAAAAAACTCTTTACTCTATTGTAATTTGCCCTTGAAAATACTTTTCCAGCCCAAAACCAAAATATAATAAAAGCAATAGCAAATATCCATGGAACCGTAGAATATATTTGTAAAATAAAATTAACTCTGTTTATAATAATCCCAATTATTAAAGGTATTAATATTATTAGTATATATTTAGATTTATTTTCACAGTTCATAAAAACCTCTCCCTTAACTTTCTAAACGATTTAAGAACCAATCCTTAGTAAGATTAATTAAAGTATCATAATATTCGAGAAAACTATGGTCAGCACCGTCAATAATTTCTAATCTACTATCCTTAGGAAGTAAGTTCATTGCTCTTTTAGAATTTTCATAAAGAAGCTTTTCCTCCTCATCATTATTACCATGTATTAGTAAAATAGGACAATGAATATTCTTCATAAGTTCACTTTGATTTGTTAACTCAAAGTCCATAAGCATTTGTTTATCAACTATTACTTGTTTTCTTATTCCTTCACTTATATTTTCAGTTATATATCCTTTTTCATTTAATTCTTTAATTTGTTCCTCTGTAAAATGTTTACTCCAATTATATTTCATTGGACCAGTTAAAGCTCCTGATAAAACCATTGTATCTATATCTAAACTACAACAATTTAAACAAATAAGACTTCCAAGACTGTGGCCATAAAGTCCTATTTTTTTATATCCTAGTGATTTTACAAATTTGATTGCAGAATTTAAATCATCTATTTCTTTAGAAACAGTTATACTATCGTCATCACTTTCTCCACATCCACAAAAATCAAATGTCAAAACGTTATATCCACATTGATTAAGAGCTTCTGTCAGTCTAGGAAATCTACCCTTTGAACACTTATCAGAAATAAATCCATGAGCAAAAATAATTATTGATTTAGAATTTGTAGGAAAAAGATTCCCTACTAATTTTAAATTTCTTGAGTTAATAAAAGTTATTCTCTCCATATTTATCCCCCTTTTATCAACCATATTATATAAACATAGTTTTTAATATCTTCCATATTAAACTATAATATCCTTTTTTATTGCATAAAAAGCGTGCCTGCTGTCACGCTAATTAAAATTATTGAATTCACGACTAACAATTATTTAAAAATTCCCCCCCTGGGGTCTATAACAAAGTTATAAGTTTTAAACAAAATAAAAGCAGTCACAACATTTAAATCTGCAACTACTTTCTTATATAGACCCC
The DNA here is from genome assembly GCF_054863625.1 of Clostridium sp. Marseille-QA1073. Lineage (NCBI taxonomy): Bacteria > Bacillati > Bacillota > Clostridia > Eubacteriales > Clostridiaceae > Clostridium > Clostridium sp. Marseille-QA1073. The sequence continues at coordinate 15,569 of NZ_JBSVQM010000022.1, forward strand.
TGGGGTGCAGTGGGATACGGCACAATATCTGCGGTATTGAACAATATTTAGAATGTATTGATTATCTCCATAATATTAGCATAAACTCACTAGCTTTAGCTCCAAATTATACTGCACCCCAGGGAACCATAAAGTGCTTCGCGCTGTTCCCCAGGGGTGGAATCTACAATAAAAATTCTCAATTTCATATTAATGTAACCTTAAACTACTTAATGACGCAATTATATATAAATGGATAGATTAAATTTAAAAGTGATATATCTATATATTATCGTCTTCTACTTTTTCCACTGTTTTTATTATTACCTTTAACTCTATCTTTTGGTTTACTCTGTTTTAATCTCTTATTACTTTCTTTACGATTATTTTCCTTTGTGTTAGGCTTGTCTTTAGTCTTAGATTTATATGTACCTGATTTTTTATATTTATTGTATTCTCCATTGCTTTTGTTTCCCTTAGGTTTAATTAAGCATTTTGGTCCATATCCAATTAAGTCTATTCTTCCTGCTTCAGTTAATGCTTCATATACTAAATTATAATGCTTAGGGTTTCTAAATTGAAGCAATGCTCTTTGCATAGCCTTTTCATGTCTAGTTTTAGGGACATAAACTTCTTCCATGGTTAATGGGTCAAGTCCTGTATAAAACATAACTGTTGATAGTGTTCCAGGAGTAGGATAGAAATCTTGAACCTGCTCTGGTTGATAATTTATATCTCTCAAATACTCAGCTAATTCTATTGCTGAATCTAAAGTACTTCCCGGATGACTTGACATTAAGTATGGTATTATGTATTGCTTTTTACCTAACTTTTCATTTATTTTAAAGAACTTCTCTCTAAATTTATCATAGGTTTTTCCAGCTGGTTTTCCCATATATTTTAAAACATTAGCTGATACATGTTCTGGAGCAACTTTTAATTGACCACTTACATGATGCTCTATAAGTTCTTTAAAAAATTTATCATTTTTATCTGCCATTATATAATCATATCTTAATCCTGAACGTACAAATACCTTTTTAATCTTAGGTAAACTTCTTACCTTTCTAAGTAATTGTAGGTATTCACTATGATCTACGTCCATGTTCTTACATGGGTTTGGATATAAACACTGTTTGTCTTTACAAGCTCCAAACTTTAATTGCTTTTTACAAGCAGGCCCTCTAAAGTTTGCAGTTGGTCCTCCAACATCATGAATATATCCTTTAAAGTCTTCAAGATTTGTAATTTCCTTTGCCTCTTCTAATATTGAATCTTCGCTTCTACTTTGTACAATTCTGCCCTGATGAAAGGTTATGGCACAAAAAGAACAGTTTCCATAACATCCTCTTGAGCTAACTATACTGAATTTAACTTCATCTATAGCAGCTATTCCGCCTTGTTCTTCATAAATTGGGTGATAACTTTTTTGATAAGTAAGAGAATATACTTTATCTAATTCTTCTCTATTTAATATCATCTCTGGTTTATTTTGTACCAAATATTTTTTTGCATGTTTTTGTACTATAGTCTTCCCCCTAATTGGGTCCTGCTCCTCATATTGTACCTTAAAAGCTTCTGCGTGCTTTCTCTTATCTGCACAAACTTCTTTATATGAAGGTATTTCAATATAATCACTTATGCTTTCTAAATTTTCTGCTACATAACAAGTACCTGGAATATGGGTGATATACTTAGCCTCTAAACCATCATTTAAATTGTTAGCAATCTCAACAATTTGCTTTTCACCCATTCCATATACTAAAAGGTCCGCCCCACTATCAATGAGCATAGATTTTCTTACCTTATCACTCCAATAATCATAATGAGCAAATCTTCTAAGACTTGCTTCTACACCACCAATTATAATAGTGACATTTTTATATGCTTCCCTAATTTTATTACAATAAACAATTGTTGCTCTATCTGGCCTTAATCCCATCTTTCCACCAGGAGAATAAAAATCTTTATCTCTTAGCTTTTTACTTACAGTATAGTGGTTAACCATAGAATCCATATTACCTGCATTTACTAAAAAGCCTAGCCTAGGCCTGCCTAACCTTTTGAAGTCATCAACACTTTTCCAATCTGGTTGAGCTATTATTCCTACTTTATAGCCTGCATTTTCTAAAACTCTAGAAATAATTGCAGTTCCAAAGCTATGATGATCTATATATGCATCTCCTGTAACTAAAACAAAATCTAATTCTTCCCATCCTCTGCTTTTCATATCTTCTTTACTAATTGGTAAAAATGTATTTTTCATTCGTTTCACCTGCTCATCTCTTGTTAATCTAAAATAGATTATACCATTATATCTTTAGTTTTTACTAAGGATTCCTTATGTTAATTTTTTCATGCGATTATAAGTATATTGAAAAGAATAGCTCTAATCTTATTTTAAATATTATAAATCATCAAAGGTAACATACGCCCTTTTGATACTGAAGATTCAATTTTATCAATAGATTTTGCTCCCATTTTTAAGTAAAATTTTTCAGCCAATGGCTCTGCAACAATTTTAATCTCCTTAATTTTTAATTGATGACATACTCCATCCATATGCCTCCATAGCATTTTACCTATACCTTTTCCAATTACATTAGGTTCAAGAAATATGTATTCTAAATATATTTCATTACTATCTTCAATATTTAGTCCATAAAAACCTAAAATATTATTTTCATCTTCAACTACATATATAGGATTACTATTAATGAATTCCTTTGTGATAGTTAATTCTTGTCTGCACTTTTCTAAAAACTCTTTATCATATCCCCAATAAGCCTTTGCCCTTAACGCAACTTCAGTTAAAATATTATCTTCATTTTCATTTGCAGGTCTTATATTATATTCTTTATTCATTTTCCCTCTCACCTTATTTCAATATTAATAGCTTTACAATATTTTATAAAATAATTTTATTTTACAAATATCATTAATGTTAATAGTAATTTCGTAAAGTAGATATTATAAGCTTTTTAAAATTCTTATATTTCTTTGGTAAGTCATTTTCTCCATTAATCAATTGAATTAAATTCACTAAGTCCTTAACTTTCCCAGTTTATGCCTCTTATATTTTTATAATTTCTAATGAACCGTCCCTATACATGCTTTTTATAAAATACAATTGTCATATTATCATTTATTATTTTTCTTTCTTCACCTTGACAATAACCCATTTTCTCATATAAATAGCAATTTTTCTTTTCCTGTAAAATTGTATCAAGCTCCCAAGTTGCAGCTTGTGGATATAGTTTCTCAACCATATTTATTGCTTGCTGTGCAATGCCTTTTCCCTGAAATTCTGGTGCAATAAATATTGGACCTAGTCTATATCTTGTTGTGTCTTCCCACCATACAATTCGAATTCCACCTGCAAGCATGTTATTACAGATTATCTTATAATAATCACCTAATTTGTAGTTAATCCTGCTTATAGTTTTTTCAAGAGTTTCATTTGCAGGACTTGTTTCATAATCTTGATATTTTTCAAGTAAAGGCATAAATGTTTTAACCTGTAGATTAAATAATTCTTCAGCATCTTTTTGAGTGGCTTTTTTCAGTTGCAGGTTCATTCTATTGTCACCATCTTTCTTATACTAAAAATAACATATATATAGATTTAATATGCGTCTTATAATTAACTATAAATTATGCTTATTTCGATTTATGATACCAATCAACTGCTTTTCTTTCCAAATTCTTTACAAATGAATCCTTACCTAAACAGTATGCTTCAATATCTGATGGATATTTATTTGCAAGTTCTTGCTTAAGCTCTCCATACTCATATGAGTCTTTTGGATGAGTTCTTAGATAATCCCTAACTGCAAGATGTCTTTCAATATCACAAACATTATTGACATCAAATATATGAACATGATGTGTCCTATTCTCTAAACCTTTTCTAAAGTATCGTCTACCTGCAATTCCATATTCCCCCATAGGTTCATATCCTAATTCTTTAAATTTATCGTTATATTGGTCTACTTTTTCAATGTCATGCACTACTGGCATAATATCAATGATTGGTTTAGCCTTTAAATTTTCCACTGAAGTACTTCCGATATGATGAATTTCTATTAATTCCTTTCCAAGTATTTCTTTTATCTTCTTTGCCTCTTGATTATATATTGAAGCCCATTCTTGGTCATAATTAACAACAACTACTTTCATAATTTGTTTCCTCCTCTAATATAAATTATCTTCATTCCAAAATATTATATTTATATCATAAATAAATATTTTTACTTTAATCTATACTTAATAAATTCAACAACTTGTCTATTTTTAATTATTCACTTTAAATATTATATTCCACAATATAAATCTTTATTTAAATACATAACTTTTTTCTTATTTCATTAAGTCTTTCATTACTTACTTCAAATGCGCCCTTAAATCTATCCTCATCTGGTGTTTCTAGAAATACTTCATCGGGACTTATTTTTTCAATTATTTCTTTAAAGAGCTTAATAGATTCCTCTGTATCTGAATAATTTTTTATAATGGTAATATCTAAAATAAATTTGCCTTTAAACCATTTTTTAAAATTAGCCATGTTATCGATGTATTTTTCTAATGTATACCCTTCAAGAGGTCTTTGTAATTTCTGAAAATACTTTTCATTTGTAACTGCCAATTCTCCTATAACCTCATCGCACAATTCAAGGACTTCTTTATTTTCTTCTTTATCTAAAAGATAACCATTACTTAAAAGCTTCACTTTTCTGCCTTTATCTTTTATGAGTTTTATAATATCTATTAATTCTCCATTTGCCATAGATTCACCATCAGGATTTATAAATACAATTTCAACATCAATTGAATCTAAAAAATTTGATAACTTATTAATAAAATTTTTTGTTTCATCAAAGAAAAACTTTTCTTCTGTTTTTACATCAGTTCTTCCTAATGGACAAAATACACAATCAAAGCTACAAAATCCTTTTGGAAGTGGATTAATATCTACTGTCTTGAATCCATTTGTATCTTTATATACTTTACCTATTGAAAATGCTTCCATTTCAATCACTCCTTATTCACGTATCTCTATCATCTAATATATTTGTTAAATTAACTTATTTAAAAACTATATATAATTCATTTAATTACTATGAATTTATATATTTAATTTTGTATTCCTGTTCAGTCATTAAATATGAAGGATGATATAGCCCTGTTGGTGGATAAAATTCATCATGTATATAAGTAAATCCAAGTTTTTTAAGTAATTGAGCAGATGCAATATTTTTAGGATTGTGACCAGCAAAAATTGCCTTAGCATTAAGATTAGTAAATGCATATTTAATGACAGCAAGACATGCTTCTGTAGCAATGCCAGATCCCCAATAATTATCTTTTAAATGTATGCCTATTTCAAAAATCTTATTTTCATAATCATAGGGTCTTAGTCCACAACAACCTACATTTTCATTAATTTCTTTAAGGTATATTGGCCAATATTGAATATTATAGTTTTTATACATTTCTATCTCTTTTCTTAGCCTCTCATAAACTTGCTTTTCTGACATTTTACCATCTGCAACAATTAGTTTTGTTACCTTAGCATTGCCCCAAAGTTCTAAAGCATCATTTAAGTCTTCTTCACTCCATACTGAAAATCCTAATCTTGCTGTAGTAAGAAAAAAATCTCTCATTCTATATTCCTCCAACAGTTATAAAATTTTGTATATATATTATATCATTGCCTAATATAGAGTTCCTCAATGGAAATTTAACTTATGCATGATTTTAATTTCCATAAAAATTCTTTTCTATGAATGAAAAATTAAGGATGAAAGATGAAGAATTATGGTTAAAACTTCACGGTTAAGACCTTTGAAGTTTTTTGAGAATAAATTTTATTTTAAGAAATTCACTAAGGGTGAATTTCATCCTAAATTTTTCATTCTTCATTATTAATCCTTAATTTCTAAGGGGTTAGTCTATTTTTATAGAAAATTTATTTTCCAAAGTATACATTAATTTTTCGTATTGTATGCCTATAGAAGATACTATAAATTTACTTTTTAATATGTAATAAAAGTTATATAAGCTTTACATTAATTTTAAAATAAGAAGATTTTCAATTAGTTTTAAAGTACTAATTCATACAAATTACATTCATGAACTCTTTTAAATTTATTTTTAATTTCTTCTTTTTCTTCCCCTACATAATGTGTAAAACAATTACATATAAATAACTTTTTAATTTTAGATTCAGTAATCTCACTACATTCATTTCCTTCAGTGTAGACATGTAGATATGATTCTTTCCAGTTAAATCCTCTGTTTTTATACCAATCATTTACCGACTTATCATCTCTTGTCCATGCTTCAAGTTTTTTTATACCTTTATTCTTTAATCTATTTATTGCTTCATTTAATAATAAAGTTGCAATTCCAAGCCCTCTATATTCCTGTAATACCGCTATATGCCATACAACCCCTCCTAATTCATTAGCATTATAGCAAACTTTTCCTTTTCCTGTTTCATACTCTATATCAATTAAACCTACTATCTTATTATCTACTTCTGCTACTAGTTCAATTGAAGGATTTTCATAGTGTTCTTTTTCCCTTAATACATTATCAAAATATGCACTATCTAAAAAGGATAAGACTCTACACCTTACCCATTGAAAATTATCAGCATCATTATATTCTCTTATTATCATTCATATCCCCCTAAGATAATTGAATCTGTAATATTAAAAAATGTTTTATTTTTGTGCTATTTATTGAAACATTAACTCTCTGTACAATATCTGATAACAGAAAAAAATTTAGATTTTGAGGCGAACACTGTTCGCCCCTACACTAAATATTTTTTTATTTTGAATACATATAATTATAGTCATAACCATTTAAAGTTTTTTTGTCATAAAAATTAAATTTTCACTTTTATATTCTTGTTTCTCATAGAATGATTGAACACCTTGATTATGTGGCTCTACTAGTAGATTAATTTTAAAAGCTCCTTTTTTCTTCAATCTTAATTCCGACTCTTTAATAATTTTAGTACCTATATCTTCATTCCTTCTTTCAGGTAACACCGCTAAATGATATATCCATGCTCTTCTACCATCCCATGCTCCAATAACTGCTCCAATAATTTCATTATCCTCTGCAACTAAAAATAGTTCCTTATCTCTTTCTAATTTTTTCTTGATTTCTTCAATGCTATCTGACTGCTTAATTTTTAAACCACTTCTTTTCCATAAGTTAATAACTTCATCGTAATCCTCAACTTTGAAATTTCTAATTATCATTTTAATCAATTCCCCACTTTAATTTTTAAAATAATAAAATTCAATTTATAACTTATAAAATTTAATAGATTATTTTTATACTTTTAAATCCTGAGTATTATAAATTTTTATACTACTAAGAGTTAACCTTAACTTCTTTTGTAGATAGATTTACAATTCGTGTTCGGGTGTCTGCTTTTGAAATGTATATAGCTTCTCCATTATTATCAATGCAATATGAAATAAGGATTGATATTCCACAATTTCTATATGATCCATCTGCATGACTTGTACCAATTATCATTGTTTTATATGTTTTAGCAATATTTTTTCCCTCGTTTATCCACTGGTCAAATTGCTCATCACTAAACATTCCAACGCCAATTGGATGTGCAATAAAATCAATTGTTTTATTTACATTCTTCAAATCTCTTACACCTTTTAAGATTTCCATGCAGGGTATCTGAAATAAAATAATTAGCCAAAGATGCAAGAATATTTTGTGCCAGACAAGGCGTCAGGTTCCAATGATAGTTATGCTATCATTGGGTTCTGACAACGCAGTATGTCACAAAATAGTCTAGCATACTGGCTTTTTATTTTTTTGAAGATGCCCAGGCAAGTACCCAATTGTTGTTTTATTATAATCAACTGACATTGGTGTATACAGTTCTTCATCTTCACTCGGTGGAGTTTTAGCTCTTTCTAAAATTTTCTCCCCGCAATTATTTATTACTATTGCTCTATCTTTATTATTAAATCTGTATGATGTAATAATAGCTACATTATATTTTTTAGCTATTTCACAAGCCTCTTCTAAAATTTTTTCATTTGATAAATATCCTTCTGGAAATAATACTATATCTATTTCTCTATTCATCTTTATTTCATTTTCAAGTTGCTCTATATTTTTCTCATGGATTGGCTGACCTATTAAAACTTTCATATTAATCCCCTATCTAAAATTAGATTAACTCCCTTATAATCATTTAGATTCATATTAATTCTTCCAAAATTTATTCTAAAGTAAATACAAATCACTATTTTTGAGATATAGGAAGTATTTTATATGTTATAAATCTTCCTGTATACATTCATCATCCGGTGAGTAAAATAAGGCTATTTCTTTAACAGTAAATCTTAAATTTAAATCCTTATCACAAAGCTCTCTTTTTATTTCTTTAAAATCTTTTTTCTGATTATATCCAAAAGATAATGTTGAATGAAAATGAAAATTCTCTCCGTCAAAACCGGATTTAGGTATTTCAAATTTTTCAAGCAGTTCTTTATTAAGTCTATTATGTATGTCTCTCAAATATCTTATTTCATTGACATCAAGCCATAAAATTTCTATATCATTTTCATTATCTTTTACCTCAATTAAATTGATTTTTGAAAACTCTAAGTCAAAAGACTTTAAACTATCTGCTAAATTATCAAAATATGATTCTATCTTATCAATACTATTCACTTTAAAAGATTGTTTTAATGATATGTGCTGTGGTAATAGGGCTGGCTCTATAGATGCTCCATATTTATTAGTAATATCATAAACAATTTTTCTAGCATAATTACTAATTTTGTAATCAACAAGTAATGCAAAACATATAAACATTTTTTCTCCTTTCTAAGCATTGTCGTTCCAGCCTTCTATACTTTTGTTTAATTAATTTTTTTCAAAAACAAGTTGCATTCTTGGTGTATGTTCATCTATCGCTTGTCCTTCATCACACCAAGTACATGCTGTCTTACATATTAAGCTATACTCTTTGCATAAGTTTGTTATTTCATCCTTTGAATATAAATATCAATTAAACTCATCTATTATATTGGTATTGTCATAACTAAGAGTTACATTAAATCTATTTCCTTCTTTTTTCACTTCTTCTTTTATTAGTAGATTTTCTTTAGTAAATTCTCTCTTTCCAACATTCTTTTCAAAAAATCTTTATTGTAAATATCTAATATAAATCTGCCATTCTTATTTAACAAACTACTTATTTGTTTAATGATGCTAATATTCACATCATCATTAAAATACCCAAAGCTATGCCACATGCTAATTATTCCATCAAAAGAATAAGGCAATTTCTCTATGTTTCTCATGTCATATGAAAGATATTCAACATTTTTATTAGCTGATTTTTCAGCTTTTATCAAAGCATCTTCATCTCTATCAATTCCTAGGACATTATATCCATATTCCCCCAACATATTAGAATGCCTACCATAACCACAGCAAAGGTCCAATATTTTTTTATAATTTGATATTGGAAGATGTTTCTTTAAAAAATTCACTTCTATCTCAGTATCAGAAACATTTTTACCTTTCATAAATACTTCAAATCATAATTTTGAATATTCATTTACCATTTTTATACCCCTTTGTATATCTAGTGTAGTGCACCCTACACTGGCTTATTTTACTATCTTTATACATAGACCACATATAATTAATGTAGTCTATAATTTAATTGTTAAATTCTTTTAAGTTATACGTATTTCTCTGTTATTATGTCTTATTTTATATTTGCTTCATAATGATCTTCATTAAGTCTCACTACTTCAAGTTCTTTTTTATTCTCATTCAATTTCAATGCTAAACTTTGAATTCCAAAGAATTCTGTGAAAGTATGACTCCCAATGATAAGATTTATCCCTTTAAACTTAGCATATTGAATCGTATACAAATTACATTCACCTGTAATGTATACATCACACTTATTTTCAACTGCTTCCTTAAGGCAAGTTGTTGGTCCTCCATTACCACAGACTAAGCCCACTCGCTTCACCTTTTTGTCATTAAACCGCCAAAATTTAACTGGTTCTTCAAGTAGATTTTCAATATTTTTTACTAATTCATTAAATTCAATTTCTTCATCATATTCTGCGATTCTACCAAAATATAACCCTTCCCATTCGTGGGTTCTTTTGACATTTTCTAAATTCAATTTTTTTAATAAACTATCATTTGTTCCAAAGTTACAGTCATCAAGTGGCAAGTGATTATAGTAGTGACTTATACCATACTCTGCTAGTTTTTCTATGCATGCCTCTTTTAATCCATATATTTCATCCCATGCATCGTGGTGTGTCATCATCATATCAACTCCATGAATTCTTGCTTCCTCTATAGTTTCAAGCGTTAGATTAACACAGTATCCTAATTTTTTAACTTTTTTATCTGCATGGTATGTAATCCCAGATTCACTAGAATAGATTTCCTTACTTGTTACATTAAAAAGATCATTAATTCTTTCAACAATATGTGAAACATCCATATACTTACCTCCTCATTTTCATCATGCTTTGCCTTCAATTCTGTTTCATAAAGTAGATTTAGTAAAAACCTATCTCTAAGGTTATTACAGGCTCTAATGAGCATTCCTATTTCCTCTTTGGATAGTGTCTTAGGTTTAGACTTAGGAACTTTCAGTTTTAATATATTGCTTGTTACTTTCTTTTGTTCATGTGCTATTTCATATAGTTGATTGTTTCTTGAATAATAGGGCTACAACATTTACCCAAAGGATTATTAATTTCACATTTTCCATTCTTCATTGCTCCTGTAATTTTAATAATATCCTTTATATCTTTTGCTCCATCATTAAGGACTGCATTAATAATTTGTTCTTCTGTCACATGATTACAGTAACATATGTATTTAGGATCTGCGTCTTTTTTATACCAAATAGGAATTTTCATATCTTCCTTTTTAAATATTACATTCCCATGTAAACCATAATAAACAACTTCACAATCTTGATTTAAGCAAATACGATAATTATCCTGATTTATTTTGTGCACAAGGCTATCAATTATAAAATGCCTAACAGTTATTCCTTTTACTTCTTTAGTATTTCCATTGCATATAGGACATGCATAAAATTGTTCTGCTAAACCAACAGAATTTTCTTTACTTGCTCAACAAGATATCTTTATATCTTTACTTTTCATCTTTTATACCTCTTTTTTCTTTGAAATCCATGAATGGAAAGAAAAAGTCTTTGGAACCACATACTTAACCCATTTCACTTCTTCACTTGTAATATTATCCATTGATAACTCAGTTCCATAATGCCCAGAAAAAAATAATATTTCTTCTTCTCTTTGCAAAAAAAGAGAAAACCATTTAAGTCGTTTATTTTTGTTAAATCCATTATAAATTATTTCATTAATTACATTCTCATTAATGTTAAAAGTAAAAATAGTCATATCTCTGTAGCTATCCCTATCTACTTCCTTACTTAAAGGTAAAAGCTCTTTAATAACTTCTTCCTCATTCCAGCAATCTATTCTTATACTATCTGCATCTTCTAAAAAATTTAAAACTAATATCCTCCAAAAATCAAATTCTACTAATAAGCTTGTACTGTTAAACTGTACTCCATATGTTCTCATATACTCGCCCCCTTTAACAATTGAGAACTTAATTCAATTCACGATGCACAACTTAATTTAATTCACAGTTCACAATGCACAATTCACAATTGTGGATATTTCTCAGGTACTACTGAGAAATTTTCAACTGATTAGCTATAGTGGTGAACAGCGTTCGCCATATAGTAACTAGCAATTGCATTACTAGTCAAAATAAATTTAAAGAAATTATTTTACTAAAAAAATAATTTCATCCTTAATTGTGAATTGTGAAATGTGCATTGTGCATTATTTAAAAGTATTCTCTACAACTCCTGGCAATACGCTGTATAGCGATTTCCCCATTTTTTCTTCAAAATATAATTTAGTTTCAAAGGTTGCTTTCCATTTATCAATGATATGTTCATGCATTCCATGTCTTAATGCTACGTCAACCATTCTCTTTTCCATTAAACAATATCCACTTGGAAGTGCTAATGCGTCACATAATTGTATTAACTTATCATAATCATCATATTTTGCAGTTTCAATATAATCTTTAATAAAATTATATTCTTCATCACTACAATAATCCCATCTACCAAAGCTACTTCTTATGTCATTACAATTAAATGAATGAGTTAAACAAATTCTTGCTACTTTATGATATCCTTTTTCCATGGCAAAATTATAACCAAGTAAAGTATGTTTCATATATGTTGGACCGAATCTTACTCCAATGTCATGGAGCATACCTAGAACTAATGCAACCTCCGGATTTAAATCCTTGCAATTCTTTGCTATTAATTCTGCTGCTTTTCCAGCATTAATTGAATGTTCTATCCAAGGACCTGGAAACAATCTTTTTCCATCCTCCAATAATAATCTTGCTTCCTCTATAGTTGGAACCCCTTCTTCTAAATAATTTTTCATATTTTATCCCCTTATTTAAAATCATTTTATAAGCACATTTGTCTATTTGTGTCTATATTCAATGCAAACTAAAAAATTCCTTTTTTACAAATATTAAGAGATAACTTATTTAGTTAGAAATTAGCTGTTAATAAAAAAATGGCGAACACTGTTCGCCGCTACAAAATTATCTTCCACCCTTAGATGCAGAGTTCTACATCTGCATTATTAAATTTTACAATTGAAAATAATACTAATTTAAGGAATCGGATTTTTATAACCTTTCTTAATTATATCCTCGTAGTTAGGAGGCAGCACATAACTTTTTATATGTTCAAATTTTTCAATTTTAACATTTCCCAAGCCTTCTATTATAACAGTTATATAGTCAAGTCCCACACTGTTGTGTGGTCCTATATAAGAATCAACTTGAAGTTTTAATCTAAAAGAGAATGTTCGATAACCATTCGGTCTTTCAGCATTCAATACATATACTGTGTAGGGAGCAACCATTGGAGTCTGCGTTAGGTACTTTGAGTAGTATTTATCAACTTCATTTTGAATATATGGTAATAACAATGATATAAAAATATCTTGATATAATTCTTCTCTTGATTGCTCTGGTGGCTGATACGGTATATTTGATGGATATAATGTATTAGCAGAAACAAATATAAACTGAAATCCTAACATTAGGATAATTAGCATCATAATAGATTTATTAGCCTTTCTCATTATCTCACCCTTTTTCACTCATATTAGTATTATTATCTGCATTAATATTAAATTCTTACTGGAAAATTAAAATAATATTGAGCATAAATGCCAATAAAAATAGCATTGATAATGCTAATATCAATGCTATTTTTTCGTTAACTTATATACTTTTTTTGCATTTTATACCTCAAATATTAATTATTTTCATTATCCATTGATTAAACTGTTTTCCTGCAGTGAGAAATGTGGCGAACATTGTTCGCCGCTACAAAATCTATTTAAGAAATTAGTTTGATTAAAACTAATTTCAACCACAATTGTCAATTGTCCTTTTTCAATTCTTAATTGCCTAATTATGATCCTGTAGATTTGTAGTGTCTAACTCCAAAACGCCAAAATATATAACTTGGGATTAAAAATAAGAAAGAAATTATTGGCGATAACATATGAAAAATTTTGTCTCCTTGATATTTATCTATAAGAAATAAAAAAGGATAATAATTAATAAATGCAAGTGGAATAACAAAAGTAAAAAATTTTAATACCCATTCTTTATATATATCTAATGGATATTGTGCAATTTCTCTTCCACCATCAGTGAAAATACTCATAAGTTCTAATCCTTCTAAAGTGAAAAAACATATTGATGCATATATCATAAATAAGCAGACAAATAAGCATACTCCGCCTGCTATCATTAAAGTGAGTGTGAATATTTTTTCTAAATTCCAATGAATTCCACAGGTAATTATTGCATAAACGAAGATAACAAGCGCTTGTCCAAATCTTCCTATTTTTGTGAGTTCTATCTTAGATCCTATTATCTGCAATATTTCATTTTGAGGCCTTACCATAATTCGGTCAAATTCACCATTGGATATCATTCCAGAAAATCTATCAAATCCTCTGCCAAAACATTCTGCTAGTGCAAAGGACATATATATTGTACTAAAACATAATAATACTTCATTAAAGGTATAATTTTTAATACTCCCAAATCTATCAAAAAGAAAGTACATACTTAGAAATGAAAAAAGGGTTGTTAATGCTTGTCCTATTGCGGTAAGTATAAATGAAGTTTTATATTGCATAGCTGAACGTAAATGAATAGAAAGATATTTAATATATAATTTCATACCTTAACCTCCTTGTACAATTACACGTTTTAATGTTTTTGATAATAAGGCCTTACCAACTACAATAAGTACTATAGCCCAAATTATTTGTAATGTAATTGTCCTAAAGATATCATCTAGAGGAATATTTCCGCTGTAAATTCTAAATGGAACGTTTTGCATAGCTCCAAAAGGTGTAAGATATATATATTTGGTCAACCAATTTGGTAAAAGTGGTAAAGGTACAAGTGCTCCAGAGAAAAAATCGGCAGTCATAACAAGTACCATTCTCACTCCCATAGGAGAAATAGTATAAAAAGTAAGTATATATACTAGCATACAATATGCTACAACTACAATGAATGCTAAAAACATAGAAAGAATAAAAAGGATACCTGACATATATGAGCTAGGTAAAGTAAATCTATATGGTTCTGGTAAAAGAAATGCAATAATCAATATTGGACCACATCTTAAAACTGCTTTTGAAAGTCTTAATGAACAATTTTTAGCAAACCATATATCATAAATATCCAGTGGTCTACATAATTCATAAGAAACATTTCCTGTTGATATTAAATCAAAGATATCATTATCTAAAAACCATGTCATAAAAAGTGCTAAAAATGCTTGCTGAAGCCATATGTAGTTTGAAATCTGTGAAAAATTCATAGGTGACATAGTGGGATTGCTATTATAAAAAGTTTGATATAACATTATATACATAAATCCCCAAGCAAATTGAGTAGCCATTCCTGCATATGCAGCTGCTCTATATTGAAGTCCATTTATAAATCTAATTTTAAAAAATGATAAATATGCCTTCATATCTTATACTCCTTGTATAAACCAACTACTACATCATCTACTGTAGCTGAGTTAACACTAAAGTCATTTAATTCAACCTTTTCAGCTAAATAAGACATGGCAGATGAAATTGATATAATCTCCGTATCAACTGATACAACTGCATGTCCAGAATATTTTTCTACAAAGGCTAATCCTTTTGTTAATTCATTTATATCACCATTATAATCTAAAGTTATCTTTCTATTTTGATTAAACTTTTGCTTTAAATCCTCTAAATCACCATCAAGTAGAACTTTTCCTTTACCAATTAAAATTATTCGTTTAGTAAGTGCATCTATATCTTGTGTGTCATGGGTTGTAAGTATAATAGTAGTTTTATTTTCTCTATTAATAGTTTTTATAAAATCTCTTACTGCAATTTTGGATACTGCATCAAGACCTATAGTAGGTTCATCTAAAAACAATATCTTAGGACTATGTAGTAGTGATGCTGCTATTTCACATCTCATACGCTGCCCAAGACTTAATTGCCTTGTTGGCACTTTAATAATATCTTCGATATCCAGTAAATCACTAATCATATTCATATTATTTTTAAAGCTTTTATCAGAAATTTTATATATATCCTTTAAAAGCTGAAAAGAATCCTCAACAGGAACATCCCACCAAAGTTGAGAACGTTGACCGAATACAACTCCTATGTCTCTTACATAATTTATCCTATCTTTTCATGGAATTTTTCCATTTACATAGCATTCTCCACTATTAGGATGAAGTATACCACTCATTATTTTGATTGTAGTACTTTTTCCAGCACCATTTGGTCCTATGTATCCTACCATTTCCCCTTCATCTATAGTAAATGATATGTCCTCAAGTGCATTTACTACTTCATAATCTCGTTTAAAGAATGACTTAAAAGCATTGCCTAACCCTCCTTTTCTTTTAGAAACACGGAAACTTTTTGATATTCCTTTCATTTCAATCATTTTCATCCCGTTATCAAAACACTAAAAAGCTCTATAAAAAGATTATATACGTTTATAGTTTTGTTTATTTCCCACTTCATAATGTCCAGTTTTGTCGAAACTACTTCTGTTTGATATAACACTCCATAGGCTTTGCCACCTAATAAGGTAGTGGGTTGTAACGATTACCCAATTTAGTTAATCTTTTAATTGATTATACTAAACCATAATTTGCAAGATTATAACTAGCATTTTTATCTCTATCACAACTAAAACCACAAGAACATTTATAAACTCTATCTGAAAGTTTTAAATCACTCTTAATAGAACCACAATGACTACAGGTTTTACTTGAAGGATAAAATGTAGGTACTTGAATAAATTCAATACCATACTTTTCACATTTATATTTCATTTGATTTATAAATATATTAAATCCTTGCTCTGCTATTGCCTTTGACAAGTGTTTATTTTTCATCATATTAGATACTTTTAAATCTTCCATTATCACCCTAAAAGGTTTGGCTTTCACGATTTTAGAAGTGCTTTGATGGATATGATTTAGTCTAATATTTTTAAATTTACTATGAAGTTTTTTAATCCTTTTTTCAAGTTTTGTAATGTTCTTAGTTTTTTGGTAACTACCTCCTTTTTTATTTTTTTCATATTTCCTTGAGCATTGTCTTTGCAATCTTTTTAATCTTTTATTTAATTTTTTAACTCTATTTGTTTTATTAATATTTTTAGCATCTAAATCATCTATATTAGTTATTGCTAATTGCTTTATTCCGAGATCTATTCCTAAACTAAAATCATTTAATTTAATTTTTTCTAATGGTGTTTCAACACCTAATGAGAGTATCCATACTCTGTTATTAAAATGTATTCTAGGATTTTTAAAATTCTTTATAGTGGTTAAATCAATATCATAGTCTACTCTGCATTTAACTTTGCCAATCTTTTCAAGATTTACAAAATCTTCTTTGAAATAAATTCTGTCATGTCTACTATAAAATCTAGGTTTTGATTTTTTCTTACTTTTAAATTTAGGAAATTTGCTACCATTAAAGAAATTTTTATATGCTTTATCTAAATCTCTAATGCTTTCCTTTAATGTTGCATTAGATACTTCATAAAGCCACTCATAGCCTTCAGTATCCTTTAAAATAGTTAATTCCTTACCTAATTCTGAAACTGATAGCTTTTTATCATTAATTTTATAATTTTCTATTTGCATTGATAATGTCCAATTATAAATAAATCTCATGCAACCAATGTGTTTATACATTAAAGTTATTTGTTCTTTTGTTGGATATAATCTTATATTTAGTGCTTTTATCAAATTTATCACCTCACATTCTAATAGCTATTATATCCAATTACTACCTTTATATAATAGCTTTGAGATGATAAAATAACTAATAAAAATTTAAAAACAATAACTACTATATCTAATGTTATATACAATAAAATTTAAAATAAATTTTAAAAACATTCTACTGAAGCTACATACCACTTTTAAAATTACTAAATAAATAGGCTATTTTAAAAATCTTTTAAAAAATATTATACCTTTATAGCGTTTTTTTACTTTTCTTTAACAGTTATTTATCCTCCAATCCTTTAATTGTATTTTTAAGTAATTATTCATCGTGCTAATATATTTTACCATAATACTCCATTAATACAATGATTTTATTAATTTTGATGAACTAACTCCTTTACAAAATTAAATAACCCTTGTGAATTACTTTCATCAAGGGTATTCTTCAAAATTTAAACTATATATTTTTTCATTCTAATAAATTCAAAATCTTTCCCATTTGTATGTTGAATATATTTGTCTACATATTTAAATCCTATTTTTTCATATAGTCTTATTGCTCGATGATTAAATGAAGCAACTGCTAACATCACATAATCCTTCTTATAATCAAATTTTTCTACTGCAAAATCAATACCTGAATTTACAAAATTAGCTCCAAGTCCTTTAGATGTTAATTCAGGCTTAAGGCCAAAGCCTATCCACATAATCTCATCTTCAAAATAATAGGAATAGAAGCCAACTAATTGACTCTCTTCGTTTAATACAGCAAACTCATTTCTGCCCCATCTATCTTCAATCAAAAATTCTTCTAAATCTTCTTCATCAGCAGTCATATCGTAAAATGAAAATATGCCATCATACTTCCAATTATATGCAATCTCATGGGCATATTCACTATTCATAGAAATAAATTTGAAATTCATAGTTATTCCCCCATATACATCCTACTTTCAAATTTAATTTATGCTTTCATAAAATTGTTCTATTAAATTATTTAAATTTACATTAATATAAAGTTGAGAATTGAGATTGACAATGGACAATTATTGGTACGTCTCCTTTATAGCAGAAGTTTTAAATTAATTCATTTTCAAAGTGACATAGTCACTTTATTGAAAAATCTATTTAAGAAATTAATTTGGCTAAAACAATTAGTGGTGCAAAAATATACTAACATACTCTCTTATTGTTTTTGTTTAAGCTTATTATAAAATCCTTCTTTATCTGTCCATTGAATTAAATCAATTTCAAATCCATCAGGATCTTTAATGTAAAATTGTCTTGAAAACTCTTTAACGATAATTTTTTCTTCTTTGTTAACATAACCCTTTATTTTTAAAGTATCTAATAGCTCATCTACATTTTCAACAAAGTAACCTATATGTCTAAAATTCTGTTCCTCTTCAACTTGGAAGCCTTCTCTTTCCGAAATGAATAGCTCATGTTTGTCACCTTTTAATATGGCATATTTTTTCCCATTTAATTTTATACCACTATCAATCAACTTATAATCAAGTGCACCTTCATAAAATAATATAAATTTATCTACATTTGATACATACCTATTTAGGTGATCTATAATCATAGCATTTTCCTTCCTTTATATTTTATTATTTTTCACTCTCTTTAGGACAAACTTCATTTACATAATCCCAATACTCTCCAGGGGTTAGTGGTTTTGGTTCAGTAATCATTTCAGCTACTTTAGCAAGTTCTTTAATTTTATTTCTAAGCATTGGCTGCATACAATTTGGAACATGGTCTTGATTAACTCTATGTATCATTACACATTCAAAACAATTTCCATGCCACTCACATTTAACTTTAGGGCATGGACACTTTGTGTATTTTCCTGATTTAATCATAGCTCTCAATTCTTTTATTACTTCTACATATTCTTTCTTTTCCATATATAATATCCTCCATTTTAGTGACATATTAATGTACTTATCCTAATCGTTCTTTTTAATAATTCTACGAATAGATATCAAATACATTCTTAGTATATTTCATCTTTAAAAATAGGACAATAATACATTTATTATACCTCTAAAAGTACTTTTTTTGAATCTGCTAGTATTTCAGCTTTTCTTTCCTACAAGGTATTAGACTTTTATTTTAGACTATAAATATGCATAAAAAGAAAAAATATTACAACTTTAAGACTATTAGATAAGCCATTGAAATAACTTGCAAAATTAAACGTAAAATTCTATACAATCAAATACAAAACACTTAAACTGTGTGTCTTAACAAGTTTATAATAGTTTTTAAATTTATGAAATAACTATTTAATCTCAAAATAACATATAAAAGTCAAATATATTAATAATAATTCTCTTACATTATTAACTTTTACTACTTTTACAAAATAAAAGAGAGCAAGAATTTCTATCCTGCTCCCCCCATCTTTGTAAATTAATAAATTTAAATTTGTTGCAAAATTTGATAGTTTCGTTTAATAGCACTTGTTTATATCAAAGCTTAAAGGTATTTTAATATTTTGTTAATACATACCTGGTCCTAATCTACATTGATCAGCACAACTCATGCTGCAATGTCCTCTACAACTTCCACTACATCCATAAGAGCACGCTCTAGCACAACTATCTCCACACATTGTTGAACAACCTGAACAACCAGCAGCGTAGCTTACTGTTGATTTTTGTTCAAATAAATGTTTCATAAAATTCTCCTCCTTTTAAGTTATAAATGAGTTTTACATTGAATAAAAAGGAACAACATTTCATATAATGCTCCCCTATCTCTGTAAATTAATAAATTTAAATTTGTGTGAAATTCAATAGTATGAATTAATAATTTTTTAAATTGTATTAGTATGGTCCAGGTCCAGCCATACAACGATCTGCACAACTTGTGCTACAATGACCTCTACAAGTTCCTGTACATCCATAGGAGCATGCTCTAGCACAGCTATCTCCACACATTGTTGAACAACCTGAGCAACTAGCAGCGTAGTTTACTGTTGATTTTTGATCAAATAAATGTTTCATAAATTCACCTCCTTTCAAATTATAAGTATATTATTCCTGTTTTGTACAAGCACATTCTTCTTCTATAAGGAATATTTCATTAGTATGAAAATTAATGCTCCATTCTCCATTTTCACTATACTTCCAATTATATTTGCTACTTTTTTCAGTCCACCATTCTCTATATTTTAAGGACACTTCCTCCATATCCTCAACTATTTTTTTATACATACTATCTCTTTCATCTAAAGTTAGCATAGGAGAATCTAAAGTTAATAAAAGTTCCTTCAATGAAGATTTTCTTTCATTTAATATTAATATTTCTCTCTTCTCATTTTCTGTCACAACTCCAACTTTTTCACTATACATTATGATTATTCTCCTCTCATACTTAATACTTTTTCTAATGGGTCAAGATAATTTATCTTACTTATAATATTACTAGGCTTCATAAAGTCTTCATTTACAAGCATTTCTTGAAGTTCTCTTGAAGCGTTTCTCTCTAAGTGACTTACTACGCATTGAATCTTAGATGGAATGTTGTATTCATTTGTTAATTTCTTATTTAAGAATTTACATCTTCTACATTGGTATGCGTCACATTCATGGCATATTCCAGCAGTTTCAAATTCCATAAGTTTAGGATTTTTTATTTTTATACCGTTATCTAAATCTCCAATATGGCTTTCTGGATCATCGAAATAAAAAGCTGGGCATATATATATTTTTCCATTTGGTGCTAATGTAAAAGTTGTATTTCCTGCATCGCAGTTACACATTGAGGTTTGCTCTATTCTATCTGTTAATATATTTAAATGAAGTGGCTCACCTTTCCTATAAGTATCTGTTGTAAAACTCTTAAGTTTTTCAAGTTGCCTTTTATATGCTTGTACATTTAAATCATTCCAGCTTTCAATATCTTCTAATATTACATTTACTCTTGAATGTTTCTCATAAAGTTCTGAAACATATTGTAAAATATTATTTAAATTGTCCTTATTTATAAGTAAAATACACATTCCTTCTGAATTTTCCAATCCTTTAATGGTATTGTCATAGACTTTTATAGAATATCCCTTAGATAATTCATCTTTACTATCTACTATTGATATGGCATCTTTTAATATATCTTTAGATGTTCCTAACATAACTGGTATAAACTTATTATTTGATGCAAATTCTAATGCCTTCTTTAAAGTTTCATCACAAATTACATTATTAGTATTTTTAAAATTTCTATAAGTGCAATGCGGTGTTATATTATCTGAAGCTATAATTTGAAGATACTTATGTTGACTCCACTTATCATTAGCCCTCTCTAATTTTCTTCTCTCTGATTCGAGCCCAGTAACTTCTTCGAACTTGCTCCAGAAATATTTATTTGCTCTTACATTTGCCTTATGCATTTTACATTGGAAAATTGCCCTCTGATAAATAGTATCTGTATCAGCAGCATCATAATTAAAGCCTGTACACCATGCGCAACCTGTAGCAACATCACATTCAACACAATCATTAGGACTTTGAGCTTTTAAGGATAACACGCTAAAAGGTCTTAATTTGTCATGGTCTATACCTGTATCTACATGTCCTATTGATAAACCTTTTTTACTATTTAAAGTAAAATCTACAAATCTTACGCAAGGATATATTTTTCCATCTGTACTTATAGCTGTCATTTTCCCTGCACCACAGAAGTTTGAATTTTTAAGCTCCTCTGTTAATGGGAATCCAATATTAGGATCAAAAAATCTTACTGAATAATCTTTCCAAAGTTTATTATCTAGTATATAATCCGCTAACTCTCTAAGTTGTGTTTCAAATATTTGGTCATCTCCTTCATGCCAAACATCTTCAAAAACTATATTTGCAGCAACACTTTTTATTCCTAAATTCCAAAGGCTTATTACACTATCTTTTATATAAGGCAAATCATCATGAGCAAAAGTAGCCTTAGTTTGGGCATCTGGAAATTGTTCAATCCATAATGGTACCTTTTTTACAACTTCATCATAAGAGCCGCTTCCATCAGGGAATACTCTTTGCATATCATGCTTTAACTTATTTCCATCTATACTTATTCCTATTGATACATGATTTCTATTTTTAGTTATATATTTTTGTACTTCTGATGAATCGTATAATAACCCATTTGTTGAAAAACTAAATCTATAGGAATTAAACCAAGGATGATTTAATAAAAACATTTGTTGTTTGATGTAATCAGACACTTTATCTATAAGCTCTATCTCTAAGAAAGGTTCTCCTCCTATAAATTCCCATACTATAGATTCATTATTAAAAAACTCTCTATCATTAAGAATATAATCTACTGCTTTTTTCGCTGTTTCAAAAGACATTTTCTTAAAATTGTTTTTACCAATCATATAGCAATATTTACATGCTAAATTACAGTCCTCTGTAATAGAAAATGTTATATTTCTGGCCTTTCCATCTATACCATGCCATGCTTCAGCCAATGTACCCATTTTAATTGCTGAACTATTCATTTTATCACTCCTAAATATTTATTATTTTATATAAACTTTATAAATACATTTGTTTTATTATATTTTTTAAATATTATCCAACTTCTTGTGGTATATTTAAAAGCTCCATGTCTGCTTCATAAAGATTCTTATAAATATCATTACTGTTTATTAGATTATTATGAGAGCCTTGTCCAACAATTTGCCCATTATCAATAACTACTATTTCATCTGCATCTATTATTGTAGATAATCTATGAGCTATTATTATTATGGTATGTTTCTTTGATATTAGATTTAAAGATTGCTTTATAAAATACTGAGATTCATTATCTAAAGCTGATGTTGCTTCATCAAATAATATTATCTTAGACTTCTTTATAAGTCCTCTAGCTATAGCAATTCTTTGCTTTTGTCCTCCAGATAAATTTACTCCATTTTCTCCAATTATTGAGCTATATTTATTAGGAAGAGACATTATAAACTCATGTATATATGCTGATTTACAAGCATCATAAACCTCTTCATCTGTAGCACTGGAATTCGCTATTTTTATATTCTCCATTATTGATATATTAAATAGAAAAGGATCTTGTCTTATAACTGATATGTGACTTCTTAAAGATTTTTCATCAAACTCCTTAATATCTATATTGTCTATAGTTATTTCTCCAGAATCATAATCATAAAGTCTTAAAAGTAAATTTAAAATAGTACTTTTTCCTGCCCCACTTTTCCCTACTATTGCTAATTTTTTATTGCTCATAACTTGAAAGTTTATATCCTTAAGTACTTTCCCATCTTCACCATAACTAAAAGAAACATTGTCAAATTTTATATCCCCTTGAATTTCCATTATGGATTTCTCTCCAAAATATTCATTAGAATAACTTAAATTATCCATAAGTCCAAATATTCTTTCTAACGAGGTTAGAGCTTGTTGTATTGTTGCATTCATTTTTGTAATATTCATAAGAGAATTGGAAAACTGCTTTGAATAAGAAGAAAATGCTATAAAAAGTTCAAGAGGTAATATTTTATTTATAACAAAATACCCTCCTATGCCCATAACTAAAACCGAAGATGTAATGTTAACAAAACTAGATAAATCATGAGCCACTATATTTGTAAGTGCCATTTCTATTCCCTTATCTTTAACATCATTAGAAATATTATCAAATTCCATAAAATTATGCTTTTTTATTCCAAGACACTTTACTTCTCTAATTCCTTGAAGTGATTGCTGTACATTACTAAAATAGTAATCTGTTATATTTTTTAGCTCCATACCCTTTTTCTTGAGTTTTTTACCATACTTCACAAATATATAGTATGAAAAAGGGAAACACGCTATAACTACAAAAGCAAGTCTTATATTAATCTTAAATACAACAAATCCTATTACTATAGCTTTTAAAATATCTATTATGGTATTTACAAATTGAAATGTTATTATGTCACTAAGTGCTGCTGCATCATTGTGAAGCCGTGATATAAATTCTCCTACTGGCATTTCATCAAAAGCCTTAACTGGAAGATTTAATATCTTACCATACATATCACATTTTAAGTCTTTAACGATATTATTATTAAGATAAGTTTCAATGGATGAATAAAAATGCATAATTGCTAATTGTGACAAAGATACAATTGCTAAAAACACTAGACACTTAACTAAAATATCTAAATTTCCTTGTGGCAAACTAGAAATTAGAACTCCAAATATATATGGTTCTATTAAGCCAAAAATTATACTTGATGAAATACATATGAAGAATAGAAGAAGTCTAAGTTTATAGGGTTTTACATAAGTAAATGCTCTTTTTAAAAGCTTCATATCGTCTTTACTCAAAAACTTTATTTTCATATAAATAGCTCCTTAAACTTAGTAATAATTTCTATGGTAATATATTGAAATATTATCATTTATTTCAATATGTGTAAAGCAAACCTATTATTCAAAATATTCTAATAATTGATGTTATACCTAATTATTCTTGTATACCATTCATTCTCTCGTTTTTTCATTTATTCCCTATATTTTTCAAAATATTTTATAATAATTAATAAAATATTAACTAATTATGTAATATTCTTGAATTTTTCTTTTCTTATAACTTTACGTAAAAAATAAAATTAAGGATTTTCAAATGCAAATATTGATTTTAAGCTAAGTTTACTATAAATAAAAGTACTAAGGAATTTATTGCATGAAATAAATTCCTTAGTACTTTCTATAAATAATTAATATATATTTTTACTCTGCGCTTTTTAACGATTCTACCATATTAATCTTCTTTAATCTTTTATACATAACTACATTTACTAAACTTGAAAATACTATAGTTAATATAGCTGAGTATATAAAACTCATAGTTTTAATTTCACGAGAAAACATTACCATATCAGTTTCTGCTGTTGTGATTACATATTTATGAAGAAATACACCTAATATTAATCCAACTAAAGTTCCTATTATTGATAATATGATATTTTCTCTATAAACATATCCTGCTACTTCTTTATCGTAAAAACCTAAAACCTTTATGGTAGCAAGTTCTCTCATTCTTTCACTTATATTTATATTTGTTAAGTTGTACATTACAACAAAGGCAAGAGCACCTGCTGAAGCTATTAAAACTAATATCACTGAGTCTACACTATCCATAGTTTTTTTAAAACTATCACTTATACTGCTAGTAAAATTAATAGTAGTTATTTTAGGATTTTTCATCATCTCTTTAGACAATTTATCTTCCTGATCTACATCCTTATTCTTTAATTTAGATGAAAAAGCATTATAATTAACCTTATCATCAAATAACTTTTCATAATACTTAGGAGACATATAAACGTAATGACTAACGTAATGCTCTGTAATATGATTTACTTTGGCATTTACAGTTTTATCGTCTAATGAAATTTCAATATTATCTCCTTCTTTGATATTTAGTAATTTTGAGAGTTTCTTAGTAATTACTACTCCATTATCGCCAATATCTATTTTACTATTCTCTTCTCTTAAATTAATAAATTCACCAAGTTTATCTACATCTTTAGGAATTAATATATATCCTTCAACACTAGAATTCTCTTCATTATTATTTTTTACTTTTATGTTTTTTTCAAAGGATAAAAGTGAATCTTCTATTTCATCATAATCTTTAAGTTCATCCATAAATAAATATTCTTTATCTTCTTGAATGCTTTCTCTTAAATATCCTTTTAAATCATAAGTATAAATTTCTCCAAACTGTTTTTCTGTTACTGCAACTATAGAATCTTTTAATCCAAAACCTGTAATAAGAAGAGCAGTACAACCAGCTACCCCTATTATTGTCATAAAAAATCTTTTCTTATATCTAAAGATATTTCTTGCAGTAACCTTTTCTGTAAAGGACATTCTCTTCCAAATAAATTTTATTCTTTCTAGTAATATTCTTTTACCTGCCTTTGGTGCCTTAGGTCTCATAAGTATTGCTGGTACTGCTACTAACTCTTTTATAGATGCACCTACTGCTGCAAGTGTAGTACAAAAAATAGCTACCAATGCTGAAGTTATTGCTAAATCAATATGAAAATTACCTGCTACTGGAGGAATTGTATACATTATTCTATAAGCATTAAAAATAAGAAATGGGAAAATTTTAAATCCTAAAATTACTCCTATAATACTGCCTATAACACTTGCTGTAAAAGCATAAATAAAGTATTGAGAAATTATAGAAAATTTGCTATATCCTAAAGCTTTTAAAGTTCCTATCTGAATTCTGTGTTCCTCAACCATTCTCGTCATGGTTGTAAGACATACAAGAGTAGCCACTAAGAAGAATATTAGTGGGAAAGCAGTTCCTATAGCTTTTATTCTATCAGAGTCATCTTGAAATCCTCTAATTCCTTCATTGTTATCTCTAGTTTTAATATACCAGTTCTTATCTACAGCTTCTATTTTTTCCTTTACTTCATTAACTAAATCTTTATACTCATCTAAAAAAGTATTTTTTGACTTAGCATCATCAACTATAATAGATAACTCAGTATATATGTCTTCTATTTTTACCCCTGGAATTTCAGGAATTTTAGGAAGTGCTAATTCCTTTGCAGATTTTTCGCCTATTTGAAAAAATCCACTAGTTGAACCATTTCCTAAGGAATTTGCTCCTCTTTGATATGTATTTATATATAATGGACTATTAACAATACCTGTTATTTTAAAATCTTTAGTCCCATTAACAGTTTTAATTTTAATATAATCTCCTATTTTTAAGTTTTCTTTTTCAAGATATGTTTTTTCTGTAACTACTTCACCTTCATTAGTTGGCATAGTACCCTCTACTAATACAGGATTATTAACAGATTTCTCTCCTATTTTTAGGGAATGTATCTTTATTGCTTTTTCACTATCATCATTTATAGCTAAGGCATCAAAGCTATATCCTCCATAAACTTCAGAAACTCCTACAATTTTTTTAACTTTGTCTATATCCGATTCTTTAAAACCATTTAAAGATTGTATAGTCAAATCTGCAGTATTATTATCATCTAAATACTTATCTGCTGTAAACTTCATTTCCGGACTTGTAGCTCTAACTCCTGCAAAAAAAGCTACACCTATTGCTACAATAATTAATATGGAAAGAAATCGTGATTTAGATCTAGTTATTTCTCTTAAAATATTTTTCGTAAGTGCATTTTTCATTGTTACCATTCAATCCTTTCTACAGGCATTGGATTGCTATTAATGGATACACTATCAACTTTACCATTTTTAACTTTAATAATTTTATCTGCCATAGGTGCAATTGCCAAATTGTGAGTAATAACTATTACTGTCATGCTCTGTTTTCTACAAGTATCTTGTAATAACTTTAATATAGATTTTCCTGTAGAATAATCTAAAGCTCCAGTAGGCTCATCACATAATAATATTTTAGGATTTTTAGCAATCGCTCTAGCTATAGAAACCCTTTGTTGCTCTCCCCCTGATAATTGAGAAGGGAAATTATTTCTTCTATCCTCAAGCCCTACCTCTTTAAGTACTTCCTCTGGATTTAAAGGATTCTTACATATTTGAGTGGCTAATTCTATATTTTCAATAGTATTAAGGTTTTGAACTAAATTATAGAACTGAAATACGAATCCTATGTCATATCTCCTATAAGTAGTTAACTGTTTATCATTATATTTGCTTATTTCATTGCCATCTACCATTATTTGTCCTTCACTAGGAGAATCCATTCCTCCTAGAATATTAAGTACAGTACTTTTTCCTGCTCCACTAGGCCCTACAACTACAACAAACTCACCCTTATCTATTGAAAAATTAACTCCATCTACAGCTTTAATTTCTACTTCTCCAGATTTATAAGTTTTCTTTACATCTTTAAGTTCTATGTATTTATTCAAAAATTTCTCCTCCTACTAGGTCAAACTTTTACCCTTTAATTATAGCATAGCAGTTTACTTAAAATAATTTTTTATATTTTATCATAAAATCTATAAGAAAGTATATATAGATAAACTATCTTATTAGTTAAGAATTAATAATGAAAAATGAAGAATTTATAGAAACTTCTCCCTTATAGGAGAAGTTTTTAATTGATTCATTTTAAAGTTAAACAGCAAATTTTTGTAGAAAAATCTATATAAAGAAATTAATTTATAAAGAATTAATTTCAACCATAATTCTTCATCCTTCATCTTTCATTCTTAATCACCATAGTCTTTCCATAGTATTAGTTAATTTTATTAGTGTTGTTTCAAGTTATGCTGCACCTCAGGGGAACCCTAAAGGGCTTCACTTCTGTTCCCCAGAGGTGAAAAAGCTAACAATTGTATTGCTAGTAAAAAATCTATTAATATCTTTCCCAATGTACACTATATAATTATTAATAAAAAAAGAAACTATCCAGATGAATAGTTCCTTTTTAAATTAATTAGAAAAATTAATTGTGACTTCTAAATTTTAAATATGACTTATTTAATAGCAGCATCTACTTCTTCAATCATTTTCATAGTAGAGTTGAATCCACCTGTAGAGATGTACCAAACTTGTGGATCAAGATATATAATATTTTTATCTTGATATGCCTTTGTAGTTTTAAGTAAGTCATTTTCGAAAACTTGGTTTGCTGATGTTTTACCACCTGCTATAGCTGTTCTATCTACAACAAATATATAGTCTGGATTTTTTTCTACTATATATTCAAAAGAAATCTTTTGTCCATGATTAGTATTATCAATGCTGTTATCAACAGGTGTAAAACCAAATCCTTTATGGATAACACCAAATCTTGATTCTGGACCATAAGCACTAAGAGCTCCATCATTAGCTAAAGTTATTAAAGCATTTTTTCCACTTTTAGTTGCTTTTTCATTTAGATCCTCTATAGCTTTATTAATAGTTTTAAGCTCTTTTTCTACAACAGATTCTTTATTGAAAATTTCACCTAATGTATTCATATTCTTAGTGAATGATCCCATATAATCTTTGTCATCTATTGAAAGGTATACTGTTGGAGCAATTTTGTTTAACTCTTCGTATACTTTTGCTTGTCTACCTGATATAAATATTACATCTGGCTTAATTTCATTGATTTTCTCAAAATTTGGCTCAAATAAAGTTCCTGCATCTATATATTTTTCATCTTTATACTTTTCAAGAGCCGCAGGAAGATTTGACTTTGGTACAGCTGCTATCTCAATACCCATTTTATCAAGAGAATCTATTATACCGTAATCGAATGCAACTACTTTTTTAGGATTTTTATTTATCTCTGCTTCTCCTAATTCATGAGCAATTTTTAACTGACCACCTTGTGGAGAATCACTACCTTTAAATTTTGAAAAACCAAATACAGCAACAACAGCTAATATTAAAACTCCTGCAACCATAGTAACTTTTTTGTTCATATTCTTTCACCTCATTAAAGTTTTTGTTATTTAAATTTATCTTTTATGATAGATTCAGCTATCATGAAAACTTGTCTTCTTATCTAATGCAAAATATACTACTCATTTCTAACTAGCTATTTTATATAATTTATTAAAAATAGACACAAATTTTATTGTTTTCTATATTTTCTATTTTAAAATCCATTTCATAAATTTCTTCTAAAATAAATTTATCAATAATATAATCTGTTTTTCCTTCTTTCATAACTTTTCCATCTTTTAGTGCTACTATATAATCTGAGTAACAAGAAGCAAAATTGATATCATGTATAACTAAAATAATAGTTTTTCCAAAGTCTTTAACTAAAGACTTTAAAATCTTCATAATTTCCACAGAATGCTTCATATCTAGATTATTTAATGGTTCATCTAAAAGAATATACTCTGTATTTTGTGCAATAACCATGGCTATATAAGCCCTTTGTCTCTGTCCTCCACTTAATTGGTCAAGATATTTATTTTCCATATCTTTAAGCTTCATATATTCAATAGCATCATCAACATACTTCCAATCCTCTTTAGATAAATTTCCTTGACAATAAGGAAAACGCCCAAAACTCACTAATTCTCGAATAGTTAGTCTTATACTTATATGATTCGACTGCTTTAATATAGATATTTTTTTGGCAAGATCACCATTGTCCCACTCACCTATTTCTTTACCCTCAATAAATACTTGTCCACTATCTTTATCAATAAGACGACTGATCATAGATAACAAGGTACTTTTCCCTGCTCCATTAGGACCTATAAAAGATGTAATTTTTCCTTTGGGTATTTTTAATGATATATTATCTACAACATTTTTGTTGTTATATTGTTTTGATATATTCTTTACTTCTATCATTATTTATTCTCCTTTAATAAAAGATACATAAAATAAATGCCGCCAATAAAATTTATAATAACACTTAATGGAGTCTTTAAAGTGAAAATTCTCTCCACAATTAACTGTCCACCAATTAGAGCAATTATACTTATAAGCATAGAACCTACTAAAAGATATTTATGTTTGTATGTATTTAGAAACTCCTTAGTAAGATTTACTACCAATAGCCCTAAAAAAGTTATCGGACCTACTAAAGTTGTAGATACTGAAACTAAAATAACTATAACTATTAACATTCTTTTTACAACTTTATCATAGTCTACACCTAAATTTATGGCTTCATCTTTTCCTAGTGATAACACATCTAAAATTTTTATGTAGTCATAACAATAAGCTATAGCTAATATAACTACTATACTAGATAACATTAAATCATTTGTACTAACATTGTTAAAGCTTGCAAACATCTTATCTTGAATTATAAGAAATTCATTTGGATTGATTATCATTTGCATAAAAGATGATAAACTTTGAAATAATGTTCCAAATATTAGTCCTACTAACAATAAGAAAAAGATATTATTATTTTCTCTTTTAAAAAGCAGTTTATATAAAAGTATTGCAAATATAATCATTATGCCAACTGATAGGATAAAGTTTAAATTATTATTTACAACAAATATACTTTTAGCTCCAAATAAAAAAATTACAACTGTTTGTATAAATATATATAATGAATCTAACCCTAATACGCTAGGAGTTAATATTCTATTATTAGTAATGGTTTGAAATACCATTGAAGAAAAAGCGATTGATATTGCTGTTAAAATAATTGCAGCTACTTTTGGAATACGTCTTGAAAGAGCATAGCTTAAATCGTTAATATTTAGTCCTATACCTACAAATAAAACAATAAGTATTAATGATAAAATGGAAAGGAAAGTTATAATTTTTTTATGCTTCATGACCATTCCTCCTCATTACCATATAAAGAAATATAGCACTTCCTAATACTCCAACAATAAGCCCTATAGAAATCTCATAAGGATATATAATAATACGTCCCAGTATGTCGCAAGCCAAAAGGAATACTGCACCTAATAAAGCGGTATGTGAAAGATTATTTTTTAAATTGTCACCTTGATACAGTGCAACTATATTAGGGATTATAAGACCTAAAAATGGTATTTTACCAACAGTAATTACTACTACTGAAGATATAAGAGCAACAATAGTAAGACCAATATTTACAACTCTGTTGTAGTTTAATCCCAAATTTGTAGAAAAATCTTCTCCCATACCTGCAATTGTAAACTTATTTGCATATAAATAAGCAACTATTACAAGAGGAATACTTAAATATAAAAGTTCATATCTTCCTTTTATTATCATAGAAAAATCACCTTGTAACCAAGAAGCTATATTTTGAATTAAATCGTACTTATAAGCAAAAAAAGTTGTTATTGAATCTATTATATTTCCAAGCATTATTCCAACTAATGGTATAAATATGGCATTTTTATATTTTATTTTTTTTAAAATTTTCATAAATAAAAATGTTCCTGCCAATGCAAATATAAAAGAAACTATCATTTTATTTAAAGTACTAGCTGTAGTAAATATTATTAATGAAACTAAAATTCCTAGCTTTGCACAATCTATTGTTGCGGCAGTTGTTGGCGATACGAACTTATTGCGACTTATCTGCTGCATAATCAATCCACTTATACTCATTCCTATTCCAGCTACAATAATACTAATTAAACGTGGAATACGACTTAATAACACTATTTGAATTTTTTCTTGGTTAAAATTTAGTATATCTACGAATGATATGTCCTTTACTCCTATAAATATTGAAGCTACTGATAGAATAATTAGTGCTAGAAGTAGATATCGTTTTTTCATAGTTCCTCCCCTACACAAGTAGTTAATCTCTAGTTTGACACCTGCCTTTTTATATTGATATAATCAATTATAAATTATTGATTTTGATACTCATTATCAATAATTGTATAACTTTTTATAAATGAATTATGGAAATATATTTAGATTTTTATAAATATATTTATATAACTTTTAGGGGGGATTAACTTGTTTCGTTAAAAATTATATTTGTAAAACTATTGAAAAATTTTTCTTATGTACTCATATTCCAATTAAAGCTTTTAATTATGATGGAACATTCATTCATTCTGTAGGATATAATGAAAAATTAGAACATATATTTGATATAAATAATATTTATGAAGTAATTGAAAATAAGATGATAAATGAAAAAGAAAATTCTACAATAACTATAACTTGTTTAGATAATATTAAATTTACAGCTTGTTATATTTATCCGAACAATGTTAACAGAGGAATATATATTATTGGGCCGTATGTATCACACAAATCAAAAGATATAGATATTTTATATAAGCCTAGCTGCTGTATTCCTCACTTAATTTCATTACTTGGCAATATAGCAGAGGATAGTCCTTATATAAAACAAAAACAAGCTATTAGTAAGATTCCTTATAGTTTACATGTTAAAAAAGCTCTAGATTATATAGATGCTAGATATAATGAATCTATAACTTTGGAAGATATATCTGATTATCTTAAAATTAATAGATGCTATTTTTGCAGTATAATAAAAAAAGAAACTGGCAAAACATTTTCTCAACTTTTAAATGAAATTAGGATAGAAAAAAGTAAAGAATTATTACTTCAAGAGAACTCTTCTATATTAGATGTAGCTCTCTCTGTTGGCTTTAATAATCAAAACTATTATAATATGACTTTTAAAAAGCTTACCAATATGACTCCACTTGAATTTAGAAATAGTAAAGCTCAATAAAATATTTCATAACCCTTATATTAAATAAAACTTGTAGCGGCGAACATTTTTCGCCACTTTTTTTGTATATATCATAACTTAATATCAGTATAAAAAATATTATGGCTAACACTGCTCGCCCTACAGTTAGACAATGGAGAATTGAGAATGAACAATACATAATTGTGGAGAAACTCAAATGATTGATAATTAAGTTATAAATTGTAACTCTATATTGTTTTAAGTGTTTTTGAATAAAACATGAGCTAATAGCTTAAATTATATACGTATGTAAAAAATAAATTTTACTAAGGCATCTTCAAAAAATAATAGACCAGTATATTAGCCTATTTTCCACCTTTAACTAGCTATTTTATTTCATATGCTTAAAATATACTAATATCTTTGATCAATTATTTTCTTTCAGATGCCTAATTATTATAACGAGGTGAATAATGATGAAAAAAAGAGTTAAAGTAAGTCTATTGTTTTTTCTAATAATACCAATTATAACTATTCTTATTTCTTATTTAGGTAAATCCATAGAAACCTTTGGAGTACATACTGATGACACCAGTGTAAATCTTGTTTTAGATTCTCGTAGTGAACAAGAACCACCAAGTCATTTCCGTAAAACTTCCGATAAAGTTAATCTGAAAGATAATGAATCTTTAAATTTATCTGGATTAAATACCCTAAATATATCTGGTAGCAAGCAATTTTCCGAAAATGGTCTTGCTTTTATAAAAAAATCTATAGGAGATAAATTTCCCATAACTATTGTTGACTTAAGAGAAGAATCTCACGGATTCATTAATGGTATGCCTGTAAGCTGGGCTAACTCAAAGAATAATGCAAATATGGGATTAACAAAAGAAGAAGTTTTAGCTGATGAGCAGAAAAAACTACAAAACATTAAATTAAATGAGCCTATTGCTTTTTATAATCATCCTGGCAGGACAGTAATACCTACAAAGGTTCAAGATGAAAATGAACTTGTTAAATCTCAATCAATGTCATATGTACGTATTCCAGTTACAGATGGTAAATTACCTAAAGATGATATGGTTGATTATTTTATAGAATTAGTCAATTCACAGCCTAAAAATACTTGGTTACATTTCCATTGTAAACAAGGTATAGGAAGAACAAC
This sequence comes from Clostridium sp. Marseille-QA1073, assembly GCF_054863625.1. Classification (NCBI taxonomy): domain Bacteria; kingdom Bacillati; phylum Bacillota; class Clostridia; order Eubacteriales; family Clostridiaceae; genus Clostridium; species Clostridium sp. Marseille-QA1073. Next base: position 50,254 of record NZ_JBSVQM010000022.1, read on the forward strand.
TACCTTTATGATTATGTATGACATAATGAAGAACGCTAAAGAAGTTAATTTAGAGGATATTATTAAAAGACAAGTATTATTATCAAATATGAGTTCAAGTAGTGCACAAAGATTTTATAGTGAAGAAAGAAAAAACTTTTTTACTAATTTCTATAAGTATTCTAAAGAGAATAATGATAATTTTAAAACTAATTGGTCTCAATGGAAGAAAAATTCATCTATCAATAGTAGCATGATTAAACAATCATGTGTTATGGATTTAGGCGCATAATTTCTATGAGATCAAAAAAACTTTTAAGTAAAGTCCTTATATTCTTTGTTTTTTCTATAATATTTCTTAATATATTTGTATTATCAAATAATGTCTATGGAAATAGCTCTTATTACATAAAAAATTCAAAGAAGCCAAAACATCTTTACGTTGTAAATCAAGATAATATAACTAATGCAGAAAATACAATGATAGTTACTCTTCAAGGGTTAATATCTAATCGTTCAACTTCACAAATTTATACTTTAAATTCAAATGAACCTGATTATAAAATATGGCTTGATGACTTAAAAAATAATTATAGAGTTAGCTATGAGATTGTTACAGATCCATGGAAACTATTAGATACATTTAAATCTTATATAGATGGTTATGTACTTTATAGCGATAAGATAGAAAAAGATCCTTCAATAAATAATGCTTGTTCTTTAGCATCCTTAAAAAGAAGTATAGTTGTTGAAGAATCTCTCGAAACTAAAGTTAAATCTTATGGTATAACAAAGCTTCAAGGAGATTGCAGAAACACAGATAAATACTGGGCTTATAACAACTTATGGAACTCTGGATTAAATCATTCAATTGTAATTCAATTATCTTCAGATAAATTTTCTCCATTACGAGATTATGCCATAATGACAAAATCTCTAGTATTTTTCGAAAATAACTCCAATGATCTACCACTTAGTAATAAAGTATTTAACTCCATGGATGATGATTCCGTATGTTTAGGATGGGGTGAAGATGAATATACTAATGTAAGTACAGCTTCAAAATATGGTGTAAGCATAGTTCCTGCAGATTGGTCTTATAATTTAACTGTATTAAGTGCTTTTCCATCATTACCTATAACTCAAAAAAAACAAGTTCCTCCTCCTGTAGAAAATGATGTACATTATGTTACATTTATTATGTCTGATGGCGATAATCAACAATGGAATCTTGGTAGTAATTATGGTTCTCTAAAGTGGTATGGCTCTCCTTATAGAGGAAACTTTAATATGGGGTGGTCTATAAGTCCATCTATATATTATCTAGCTCCTACGGTTTTAAACTTATATTACAAAAATGCTAGTAGTGGAAATAATAATGATAATTTTGTCGTATCTCCTTCTGGAAATGGATATATGTATCCAAGTCAATTTCCTACTACATCATTGAATTCTTATGTAAAAAGATTAAATAATTATATGAAAAAAGTTGATCAAAAATATGTAGCTATACTTGATAATGACTCCTTTTATAAAAATGATCTTTGGGATAAATATACTAAAGAACCTAATATTCAAGGGTTATTTTATCTTAACTATCATAAACAAAATGATTATCATGGAGAAATTATATGGTCCAATAATAAACCCATAGTATCTTGTAGAGATTTGCTCTGGGCCGGTCTTCAAGATGAGAATATGTTAGTTTCAGAAATTAATAATAGAATTAATTTAGGTTATACAAATATCCATGATGCAAACTCATACTCCTTTGTGTACGTACATGCTTGGACTAAAGATATGAGTAGTATTGAAAATGTTGTAAATCAATTGAATAAAAATCCTAAGGTAAGGATAGTTACTCCAGAAGGATTTATGATTCTAATAAATAGGAATCTAAAAAAAGATAGATAGTTTACTTATAGTAATGCTATCTATTTTTTTATTTATTTTTCATAATTATATTAAAATTACAAGCTATTATATGTATTAAAGATCTATAGTATTAACAGAGATTAAAATTATATCTTCTATTTTCAAAAACTTACTATTATTCGAACTATTCAAAGAAAAACTATGATTTAATTTCTTCTTATAGTCAATATTAACTTAATTGTAATTAGACATATATAAATTCGCGTGTTAATATAAAATTATAGAATATAATTTTAGGATATAATTAATTAGGAGGAATTTCTATGGATAAAGCTTTAAACATTGATTGGAGCAAATTAGGATTTGCTTATATTAAAACAGATTTTCGTTATATTTCAAAATGGAAAGATGGAAAATGGGATGAAGGAGAACTTGTTCAAGACAACACACTTGCTATAAGTGAAGCATCTACAGCACTTCATTATGGACAACAATGTTTTGAAGGATTAAAAGCTTATAGGACAAAAAGTGGTAAAATTCAGTTATTTAGAGTAGATGAAAATGCTAAAAGAATGAATAAAAGCTGTAAACGTTTGCTAATGCCTGAGATTCCAGAGGAAAAATTTATTGATGCATGTATTCAAGTAGTTAAAGCAAATGAAGCTTATGTTCCACCTTATGGTACAGGTGCAACTCTTTATCTTAGACCTTTTTTAATAGGTGTTGGAGATAATTTAGGTGTTAAGCCAGCTCCAGAGTATATATTCTGCGTATTTTGTTCACCAGTTGGACCATACTTTAAAGGCGGAATGACTCCTGTAAACTTTATTATTACAGATTATGATAGAGCAGCTCCACTTGGAACAGGTGCTGCTAAAGTAGGTGGAAACTATGCTGGAAGCCTATTGCCTCATGATGAAGTAGTAAAAAAAGGATTTGCAGATTGTATTTATCTTGATCCAGCAACTCATACAAAAATAGAAGAAGTTGGAGCAGCTAATTTCTTTGCAGTTACAAAAGATAATAAGTTTGTTACTCCAAAATCACCATCAATTCTTCCTAGTATAACTAAATACTCTTTAATGCATGTTGCTAAAGAATATTTAGGAATGGATGTAGAAGAAAGAGATGTTTTAATTGATAAATTAGACGAGTTTGTAGAAGCTGGTGCTTGTGGTACAGCAGCAGTTATAACACCTATTGGAGGAATTGAATATAAAGGAAAGATGCATACCTTCTATAGTCAAAACGAAGTAGGACCTATAACTAAAAAGCTTTATGACACTCTTTATGGAATTCAATTTGGAGAAGTTACACCACCAGATGGTTGGATTTTTAATGTACTGTAATATCTAGACATGCTATTGGAAAAATTAATTTATATACAATATCACTAATTACCTTAGTATTACAACTTAAAATAATTCATACTGCCAAATTCATAATTTATGATGGAAATTAGCCAAATTAGGATTGATTTCCATCATATTTTTTTATTAATAATACAATTAGTAATTTCTACAAAAAATTAATCCGTCATCTCAATAATAAATTAGTAGCAAATTTATTATTAAAACACTATAAAATATTTCTTATTATTTAATTTAAATTAGTGCAAAATCTACCACACATATTTGCAAAGTCAGCTGGAAATAACTAAATATGAGGTGATAAATATGATGAATAATAATACTTCAAATTCTTCTAATGATATTAAATACGCAGATTTACATGAGACAGAAGAAAAAAGACTTAAAGAAATAGAACAACAATTTAATAGTGAATTTGGAACTGAATACTATTTAATGGTTATGAAAAAAGCTTAAACTTAAGAGAGCTATTGATATAATAATTATCAATAGCTCTCTTAAGTTTAACTTCACATAAAAAATTTAATTTCTATAAATTTTTTAATATACATATCATTTTATATATTAAAACTCAACTAATATTCTTGTAGGTAATGCGTCTAATTTTTCCATTTTTATTGGCATACAATAAACTTTAAAATCTTTCTTAGGAATCTTGCTTAAATTAGTTAAATTTTCTATTCCATATATGTTATTATCTGCAAATAAATTATCAATAAATCGGTGGTTTTTCCCACGACCAAATCCTAAAGCATCAATACCTACCATATTTACTTTTTTATCAATTAAATAATTTATAACTTCTATTGATACTTCAGGGTGATCTTGATACTTTTTCTCATCATCTAAATATTTATCCCAATTAGTTTGAAAAAATACATATATGCCTTCCTTAATCATAGATAAATCTAAATCTCTTAACTCAATAGGTCTATTTTCTATATGGGAAACATCAAATTTTATTCCCTTTCTTATCAATCTATCTAATTCTATTTCAACAACACTCATTGTATCTATATGAGTACCTGAATTGTGAACTGCACCAGAAAAAAAGGTAGTGTCATATTCTTTTTCAGTACCTTCAAAGCATTTAACTTTTTCAACTTTTAATGTTGGAGCACCTTTTATATAATTCATTCCTAATTTGCCAACTTGAGTAACATCAATTAACATAAACTAAACTCCCTCCACTCAACTTATATTTTTAGAAATATATAATAAAAAATTTTTAAAAATTAATTTACTATTCTAATACTTTTATTTATTTTCTAACTCTTCTTTAGATTTCTTTTATATAGTATTTTTTAATAGCTTTAACATATTTGTCTATAATATCAACTATATGATATTCAACTTCATTTAAATTTTTATATCTGTATGATTCTCTTAAAGCTGTATTTATAGTTTTATCACCACTCTGCATTTATTGATAATTTTTCTAGCTTCTCCTTATCTAAAATACATATAGTTGATTTATCTTTATTTATAACTTTCTCTTCAGATAAATCTCTTATAATTCTACTTAGGTGCCTAGGACTACACCCTAAGTTAAAGGCTGTATCAGATAAATTAAACTTTTCTATTTTATACTCATTTTCCGGAAGTACAGTAACTAAGTAAGTAGCAAATCTATTTATTAAAGGATACAACATACTATGAAACAATTCTCTACAGGTCTTCGATAATTTTTTACTTAAAAATTTGCAAACTGATTTATAAAACTCAACATCCTTAGATAAATGCAATAAAACATCTTCAATTGAAATTCCAATTAAAATTGTTTCTCCTACAGCTTCCACATTATGCTGATAACTTAGTTTTTCTAGTAACTCTAAATCTCCTAACATATCTAAAGGATTTGAAAAATCTAATAAAAAGATTTTTCCATTCTCTGTTAGAGAATATACTTTTGTTTTTCCTTCTACTAAAAAATATATATAATCAATTTTCTCTCCGCATCTATATATAATTTCCCCTTTACGAAAGATATGTAATTGCATATATTTAGTCATATCCTCTTCAAATAAGCTATAAATATTAAATTTTTCAATATAAAAATTTAGTTTTTCATTATCTTTTAATATTTCCATAGCTATCACCATTCTTATTATAAATTATTTTTTCATTATAGTATCAGACATATGTCATTGCTTTTAATAAAATATTTTATTTCAAATACCTAATATATAAATTATCATTTTTGACTAGTAGTATATCTATATTTGTCCACAAAGGGGACTAATCAACTTATACATTCCATTCATATTTTTCTCTCCCCATTGGCATATCAACTGTAAAATAGGAAAAATTGTCTTACCTTTCTTAGTTAAACTATACTCTACTCTTGGAGGAACTTCTGGAAATATAACTCTTTTTACTAGTCCATCCTCTTCTAATTCTCTTAATTGATGAGTTAACGATTTATGAGAAATTTTTGTTAAGTATGATTTTATCTCACCAAATCTTTTCGTTCCTTCTTGATATAAAAAATATAGTATTAAAGGCTTCCATTTTCCCCCTATCATATCTAAAGTTACTTCTATTTCACATACAACTTCTTTAATTGTCATAAAATAATACTCCTTAATTTTATTTATTAGTTACCAGTTGGTTACTATTTGCATAAAAAGTGCGTACTTAACGCCATAAATAATAAACACTATAATATTATCATATTAACTAATAGTTTAGAATTTAATTATAGGATTATTTACAATCAATTATAACTTTCTCAAATAGCGAATAGATTGTAATGGCTAAAGAATTCTATAGAAATTTTTTACCAACCAATCATTATATAAATTAACACGAGGTATAAAAATGGAAATATTAGCATTATTTGGTAGTCCAAGAAAGAAAGGAAACACTTCCATATTATTAGATCAATATCTTAAAGGCATAAAAGAAGCTAATAGAAATATAGAAATTACTAAAATATATCTACATGAAAAAAACATACGTAATTGTACTTCATGTAACTTTTGCCATAACATTGATATTGGTCAATGTTTTATAAAAGATGATATGCAAGAACTTTATATCAAATTTAAAGAAGCAGATATGATTGTTTTTGCAACGCCTATTTACTGGTGGAACATTTCAGCACAAATGAAATTATTTATAGATAGAATTTATGCTTTAGATGTAGGACAAGGATACTTTACAAATAAAAAAGTTTCTCTTCTTATGACTTATGGTGTAAATCTTCCTAATAAAGGACCAGAAATTGTTAGAATTAGTTTTGAAGAAATATGTAAATATACAGATATGAATTTAATTGATGTATATGGAGTATGTACTGACGAATATTTACAAGTAACTGAAAACCCTAAGGCTCTTCAAGATGTACATGACATGGGGCTAAAAATTTCTTAAATTAACCTATTTATTCTATAAACTTTTATTTATAGGCTTAAAAATAAAGCAATCTTATATATATTTAGTTAAGATTGCTTTATCTAAAATATTATTTATTATATATATTTATATAAAATTTAATTAACAATATCTAATGTCTTTTCTTTTTTCCATCTTATTACTATAAGTATTGTTCCAATAATAATCAAAGAAAAATAAGTTATAGGTATGAAATATTTAGGTAGATAAATATCTGTAATCCTACCTATAATACGTGGAAGCAGCTTGCTAATAATAAAAATTATAGGTATTTGCACTCCAATCAAAGTTATATAGTTGTCTACAATACTTGATATAAACATTACTATTAATCCAATAACAAAGCTTAATATATACACAGCTATTACTGTAATAACTATATACTGCATAAATGTTAAATCATACCAGAATAAATAGCTACCAAAAACTGAATTTATATTAGAATTGAAAAACATTTCTACATTGTTAAATGAATAAGCTATGGAAAAACAAAGAAGTTGAATAGTTGTTATTACAAAAGAAGCTATTAATCCAGAAGCCACCTTCTTTTTAAATAAATTCCTTCCATTTTTAGATGTCTGCTGAAGAAGATTTACTTTATTCAACTTATCTTTTAAAAATATAGGCGATATCATGAAAATTATGCTTATTATTACTAACATAGCTACATATTTTATTAAAGAATTATAATTTTCAAAAATTAGATAAGGAAAAATAGACTCATACTCTCCGCTACTAGCTATTTCCTTAATTCGTTTTTCTTGTTTCTCATTTATTGTCTCATATGTAGATTCCATCCACTCATCTTTGTGCTTATAATCTTCTATTAGTTGTTCTCTTGCTTGTAGTTGCCAAAATATATCTGATCTTACCTCAAAGAAAACATAATTATGTAGATTATTTAACTTTTCTATATCTTGATCCATATTTTTAAATCTTTCGTAAGTAGTTATCCCTTCATCTACAAATTCTTTCTTTGATTGAAGATATCTATTTGCCTCTTCTACTTGTTTATTATAAGTATCTTTGAAATGTTCAAATTTCTCTTCATCCATCTCTTCGCCATAATTATTTATCATTTCAACACCTATATTATAGTAATCTAATTCTGGTCTTCCGTTAGGAAAATGCTCTATATAAAAACTAATAAATAGAAAATACATTATTATACTGATAATCATAAGTACAGATACCATCTTTAGGCTGAATATTTTCTTTATTTCATTTAAAACTACTTTCATTTATGCCCTCCTAATATATACTTTCTCTTTTAAATCTTTTAATACATAAGGTACATAGGATTATTAATAATACGGACCATACACCAACTGTAATTATTTCATAATATTTAAATACTGTAGACACGCCATTTCCCATAAACCATAAAGAAGGATTTAAAATAAGGCAAAAAGGTGTAAATCCAGTAATAAAAATAGCATTAGAACTGGTTGGCATAAAGCCTGGTATCAATATACTTCCTCCAAAGATTATGGTAAATATAAAAAATACAATATAACTATTTTTTATAAATTTTGATATTACAAAGGTAATGCCAGCAAAAAGTAATTCACATATATAAACTACTCCAATAGCAGAAAGTAAATATTGAGCAAAAGACATATTCCACCATGACATGTAAGGTAATTTATCTTCCCAGTTAAAAGCAGTACTTATTGAAACATTCCAAAGTCCTGAATAATCAAATAAGATAAAATAAGCAAGCAAAGTAAATCCCATAATAATAGTTGTAACTATTATAGTGGAAATTATTGAAGCAAATAGCTTGTCCATAATAATCTTTCTTCCCCTTTTAGAGGAGTATGCTAAGTGATAAGTACTGTTTTCAAACTCATAGTTAACTAAATAGGCTGTAATTAGAATAACTATTGTCATTATTTCAAAAATGAGACTCTTAAATAGAGTTTTAAATAGAAAAGAATGCATTCCATAAATTTCTCCTATAAAGAATAGGTTTTTATGCTCTCCATTTTCTTTTAATTTTTCAAATCTGTCACCTAATTTTTTATATTCATTTCTTAAAGTATCAGCAGCTTTTCCACTAAGTCCAGCTGAATTTATTGCACTCTCTGCAATAGTCATTGTATCAATAGTACTATATCTTTCATCAATATTTTTTATAAATTGGTGATATATTTCTACAATACTTAACTCACTGATAAATTTTTTCTCCTCTTCGTTATAAATGTCTCCTTTATAACCCTGTGGTGAATATTCATTATCCTTAAAAAGTTCTAATACACTTTCATAACTTTTAGAAGTTTTTTTAGAAGTAATTTCATTCATTTTATTTAATTCATCATTATAATAATTATCAAACTCATTAACCATTTTATCGTTAATTTCATATCCAAACTTATCTACAATTTTATTTAAAACCTTAAGTTCATTTCTAAAATATCCGCTATTGAATATAATAAAAAAATTAAAGGCTATAAATACCGTCAAAAGTGATAGTATTATAGGAGATGTAATGGCCTTTTTAAGCTCGTACATTTTTATTCTCATAAAATATCTACACCCTCTCTAATGGTTCATCTCTATATTCATAAAGAAATACATCTTCTAAGCTTGAATTAACAGCCTTCCATGCACTATCAGATTTTCCTTTACATATAAACTTTACTTTCATCTTACCTTCTTCCTGTTTTTCTGATAATGAAAAATACTGTTTTCTAAAATTAGAAGCAGCATCAAAATCAATTTCTGTTTCATATACCATCCCTTGAATGTTTTTACATATATTATTTATACTGTCTTTATAAAGTATTTTTTTGTCCTTTATCATAACAATTTCATTAGCTATTGATTCAACATCAGATACTATATGAGTTGAAAGAATAACTATCCTATCCCTTGACAGCTCAGTAAGTAAATTTCTAAAACGAACCCTCTCTTTTGGATCTAAACCAGCAGTAGGTTCATCTAATATAAGAATTTTAGGATCATTAAGCATTGCTTGAGCTATGCCTACTCTCTGAATCATTCCACCAGAAAATTTTCTCATCTTTTTATTAGCTACATCTTCAAGAGCAACTAATTTCAAAAGTTCTTCTATTCTTTCCTTAGCAACATTATTATCTATACCTTTTAGTGCAGCTAAATAAAGTAAATATTGTTTTGGACTATAATTTTTATAATATCCAAATTCTTGAGGTAAATAACCTAATATATCCCGATATTCATCATCCATTTTCACTATATCTGCCCCATTATAAAGGATTTCCCCTTCATTAGGAAAAATTAGCGTGGTTAGCATTTTTATCAGTGTGGTTTTTCCTGCCCCATTTGGTGCTAATAGTCCATAGACTCCATTTGCAAACTCAAGATTAATATTTTTAAGCACAGAAAAATTTCCATAGCTTTTGGTAACATTGTTTACTACTAACATTTTTAAAACACTCCTTTTACAGCTCTAAAAGTAATAAGCTTTTTTAAACTTTTCATATAACTACATCCACAGGCAATTATTACGATTAAGTATACATATATAGGTATATTCATAAGCAATTTATTATAAAGATTCATATTAAGTATACTTAATGCTAAATTTATAAATATCCATCCTCCAATTACAAAGTACTTTGTAAAACTTGAACCTATTTTAGTTATTAAATATAAAAAAACAGTAGAAAATAAAAATAATGCTGTAACTGAAATCATGAATCCCTTTAAAAAGTTTATTTGTCCATATCTAATGAAAATTCCATATATATATATTCCATTAGCTATAATACAAATAATACTAAAGATAAGCATTCTCAATGCTGCTAATTGATATATATTATATTTACACACCATCTCTATTTCATAGGTGCCCTTTTGCTTTGTATTAACAAAAGAAAATAATGACATAATTAAATATAATATTGGAGAAATCATAAATATGAGAGAATATATTACCTCATATTCCATATTAGGATTCTTGCTAATATCTACAGTAAGAGAAATTAATATAGGCAATATTAATATTATAAGAAGACTAATCTCCCCTATATCGTGAAATAGATGCTTAAAACCAATCTGCCTATACATATTTTTTAGATGTGAATAAAATGATTCTTTTGGCTTAATCCCCTTATTTATAATAGTTTTAATTTGAGCTTCTATTTCTAAGTCATCAGGCATTTCTATATGAAACTTCTCCTTATTCATATTGCGCCTCCTTTAATATTTTTCTTATTTTCTTAAGAGCTGCATAGTACTTAGTTTTAACAGTAGATTCTGGCATTTGTACTATATTTGATATGTCTAAGAATGTACTCTCCCCAAAAATTTTTAATCTAAATATTTGTTGTGTTATCCCATCAAAATTATTTACTATATCAATAATTCTTTGAACATCTTCTCTATACTCTATATTGATTGTAAAATCTTCCTCGTCATATATATCATAATCTTCAATTGTAACCGCTATACTGTTATATCTATAGTACTTGGAGCGATAATAATCTACCACTCGATTAGTAGCTATTTTATACAGCCACGTTCTAAAAGAAGCTTTTTTCCCCTCATAGTTATTTATTGATTGCAACATACTTATAAATATTTCTTGTGTTAAATCCATAGATAGTTCTTTATTAATTGTTTGCTTATACACATATGCATATATTTCCTTATAATATATAGAAATAAGCTCATTTGCTGCAGCTTTGCTTGCTTTCAACTTAATTTCCTTTATCAATCGTTTTTCTTTATCCATATTTCACCACTTACTTAACTATTTTCATGAAAATGATCAGTGAGACTTTTTTTCATATTCCTTATATAAATTTAATATCTTAAAATGTAGCTTATAATTTTGTATAGATGTTTCTTTAAGTATTCAATTCACAACTTAGTTCAATTCACAATGCAAAATTCACAATTGTGGATATTTCTCAGCAAAAGCTGAGAAATAAGGAATTAATTTGTAAAAATTAATTTCAACCACAATTGTCAATTTTCCATTCTCAACTCTTAATTGGTTAAGTTCCCTAGGGGTGGATACTAGCAATTATTTTGATGCATATAAGCCTTAGGTTGGGTACATTCATATATTCGTAATGGTATTATAAATAGTTTTAATTTGCTTAAAATTTTATTTAATAAAAAAATTAACGCCACCAGTTATTTACTGTTGACGTTAATATTGTAACTATTTTGATTATAACTTATTCTACTATAGAGACTTAGATAATAAGGAATAATATATCGATAAACTACCTTAAAATTAATGTACATCTTTATGGTATTTTAATTCACAATTCACAATGCAAAATGCACAATTAAGGTGGGAATTATTTTTGATCAAAATAATTTCTTTAATGGATTTTTTAACTAGCAGTACAATTGCTAGCGTTTTATTGTAGTGACGAATAGTGTTCGCCAGTTCTTTTAATTTAATATTTATTCAATGATATATGGTGAACACTGTTCACTGCTATAGTTAATCAATTTTAAATTTTTCTTTAATCAACTCGAATTGCGCTTTCACCGCCAGATTGATAAATGACTAATTCGCAAACTTTGCCTTTTTCATCTTTTAAAAACTCTACTTCAACTAAAACATGCTTTATAAAGAACCTTGTTTCTGATAAAGGTAGTAATTCACATGATGATTTCATTAACATTTGAAGAAATAATTTTTCATCTTTTTTTGTAACTATTATTTTTAGCTCAGGAGCTAAAAGGTATGTTCCTATATATTCATCATAAACACTTTTATCTATATTTGCTACCTCTTTTTCCTTAGGAACTTCTGGAATGGTATATGGCTTATCAAACAAGATTTGCTGCACTGCTAAAATAGTTTGCTGCTGAAGATCTATATTTTGTTCAAAATTGCATAGATATATAATTGTTTTATCCTTATCTATATAACGAAATAAATAATTATTATATCCTGGCCATCCACCACTATGACTAACTATCTTTCCCATATCATCATCATGATCAATAATCCATCCAAATCCATAATCAAAGGTTTCTTTATTATTTAAACATACTGGTGCAAAGGCTTCTTCTAATGTTTTTCTAGTCACTAGCTTTTCCGAATATAATGCTCTATCCCAAATAAAGAGATCTTCAACATTTGAACTTATCATCCCATCTCCCTGCATTCCATCTAAGAATACAACATATTCTGTTCCAGCTAATTTATCTGGAAGCTCATATTTTTCTGACTCATGAGAGTACACATATCCATAAGCATAATCAGATATTTCTTCCTTATTATATCTACGGTTATATACTCTTGAATTCTTCATACCAAGTGGCTGAAAGATGTATTTATCCATACATTCCTCAAAACTCATCCCTGTTACTCTTTCTATAATCAAAGCAAGGACAACATATCCAGTATTACTATACTCCCACTTTTCATTAGGCTCAAAATACATAGCTGGTTTATATTTTTTTAGCATTTCTAATACGTCTTGATTGTTAGCAATATTGTCACGATTCCATTTTTCTATAAAAAGAACAGAATAATCTGGTAAACCGGATGTATGATTAAGAAGTTGTCTAATCGTAATTCCCTTATAAGGAAAGTCTGGAATCCATTGCTCAATTAAGTCTTCATAATTAAGCTTTCCTTGTTCCTTTAAAATCATAATTCCCATGGCAGTAATTGGCTTAGATACAGAGGCTAATTCAAATACAGAATCAGTAGTTAGTAAACGATTCGTTGATATATCTGCAATACCAAAAGCCCCTTTATAGATTATTTCCCCGCCATCTGCTACTAAAACTGCTCCATTAAATTGACTTTTATCAGCTAAATTCATAAATAAATTATGAATTTTATCTTGCTTTTTATTCATAAAAATTCCCCCTTTGAATTAACATTTAAAATAAAATAATTAATAAAACATTTTAAGAATACATTTTGTACTAGAATAAAATTGATTAAGATAATTATGTCACTAATAGGTTTTAACAACACAATATGATACAAAATATAACTAAATACTAGCTAATTATCTTTTGAAGATGCTTACAATTTTTCTAACGAAAATGCTTTAATTATATAAATATTTTAGGTTACTTAAATGAAGAGTAAAAAAAAATTATTTTTGTTCTAGTTCTTTTTCAATGACCTTCTTAAATTTTAGTGAGAGTTTTCTTAAAACTACAATTTCATCCCAGTCTAGCTTTGAGTAAAAGCGACTAATAATAGAACGCTCAACTTCTTCGCATCTTTTAAAATAATTAATACCTTTTTCATCCATTTCAACAAATATCTCTCTACGATTACTAGGATTAATCTCTCGCTTTATATATCCTTCTTTTTCTAATTTACTGACGATTTGACTAACTGCACTAGATGTAATCTCCATAGCTTCAGCGATTTCACTTATATTGAGGCTTCCATGTTTATGCACCAACTCAAGCAAAATACCTTGTTTTGTGGTGATTTCATCATCCATTAAATCTTTATATTCCTGTAATAACATCATATTACATGCATAGTCCGCTTCTCTCATCTCTTTTACATATTGAATCAATTCCTCATTCATTTTAGCAACCTCCATTGTTAAGATAACTTAATAATTAACTTGTATTAATAATACATCTTTTTCTTCTCTTTTGTCAAGCATGTTATAATTAAAAATATTAAATTCCAATTTATAAAGAGAACTGGCGAACACTGTTCGCCCCTACAAAAGCATATTAAAGAAATTAGTTTAATTAAAACTAATTTCCACCTAAATTATCAATTGTCAATTTTCAATTCTCCATTGATGAAATTTTTCATTGATTCTATATATTGTCAGAATGCATCTCCTTTAAAAGCTTAATAAAGTTTTCAGATGTCTTGGATAAATAATGATCTTTTAACCAAATTAAGCCTGATTGTGCAATAAAATTATCATCATCAATTTCATATATCCTTACATCGTATCCTTTATGTATTTTAAGTACCGCTTCAGGAATAATAGTTGTACCAAAACCTGAGGATACTAATTCTAATAAAACTAATATGTCCGAGCATTCACATATTATATTTACATTCAAATCACGATGTAAAAATGGTTCTAAAATCATATTATATAGCCCTAATCCTTCAGTACTAGGTACTATGAGTGGATACTTCTGTATTTGTTCATAAGATATCTTTTGCGAAGGTAGTATTATTTTACTTGACGTTACAAAACAAAATTTTTCTGATTTAAAATGAAAAACAGAAAAATCTTTTAACTCGACTGGCATTCTAACAATAGCTAATTCAATAGCTCGTTCTTTCAACAGCTTGCATAGTTGTCCCGATTCATTTTGTTGAATTTTATAAGATACATAAGGGTATCTCTCTTGAAAAATACTAAGTAAAGTAGATAATTTATAATATGATAGTGTGTTTACACCAATTAGTAATTTGCCTCTTACACCACTCCCTATTTCTTTAATCTCAATATTAGATTCTTCCATAAGATTTACTATATTTAAAGCATTCTTGTAAAGTGCTTTTCCAGCATCAGTGAGCTCAAGAAATTTTCCGCTTTTACTAACCAACTTAACCCCAACCTCCTCCTCCATAGCACTTAGTTGCTGGCTTAAAGGAGGTTGAGTCATGTGAAGTTTTTTAGCAGCAGCAGTAATTTGTTTTTCTTCAGCAATAGCAATGAAATACCTTAATTGTCTAATATCCATAATCATATCTCCCATTTTGTATATGAGAAACATATACAATTCAAATAAAAATAATATTTTCCATATACTCATTTATATGTTACCATAAATTTGGTATTTGAATACGATTTTGCTTATTGCATTACCTTATAAACTTAACAAATAAAATTATATAAAAGAAATAGCTCTCTTTATATAATAGTAAAACCTCTACTAAAGAACTTTAGTTATAATCTTTAATTTATAACTAAAACTTTTTATTTATAAATATTATTTCAAAATAAAGGAGTATGCTCACTATGGTAATGGATATGAAAAAAGGAAGTCCAACAAAACTTATATTAAACTTTGCCTTTCCAATGCTTATTGGAAATATATTTCAGCAAGTATATAATATGGTTGATTCTATTGTAGTTGGCAGATTTGTAGGTAAAAATGCCCTTGCTGCTGTTGGTTCATCTTTTTCCCTTATGAACTTTATTACTTTATTAATAATTGGATTATGTATGGGAAGTTCTATTGTCATTTCTCAATATTTTGGTGCTGAAGACTATGAAGGGTTAAAACGTGTAGTTTCAACATCTTTTATTTTTATGTTTATATTTACTGTACTTTTATCAATTTTAACATTTTTATTTACAAAACCTCTTTTAATGTTGATCAAAACTCCAGCTGAAATATTAGAAGACTCTACTTCTTATCTTCAGATTGTTTTTGCTGGATTAATATTTACGTTTTTATATAATGCATCAGCATCACTGCTAAGAGCATTAGGTGATTCAAAAACATCCTTATATTTTTTAATTATCGCCTCTATTATTAATATTGTATTAGATCTTGTATTTGTTTTAAATTTTAAAATGGGCGTTGCAGGGGTTGCATATGCTACCGTTATAGCTCAAGCTGTTGCCTCAATTTTAAGTTTAATATACGCTTTTTCAAAAGTTCCTATACTAAGAATGAAGAAAAAAGAATTTGTATTTGATCGTACAATTTTTCCAGTTATAGCGAAGTATAGTTTCTTAACTTCTATACAACAGTCTATTATGTCTATAGGTATGGTAGCTGTGCAAGGTCTTGTTAATACATTCGGCGCAGATGTAATAGCAGCTTTTACTGCTGCTGGAAAAGTTGATTCACTTGCATATCTCCCTGTTCAAGATTTTGGTAATGCCTTTTCAACTTATGTAGCTCAAAACGTAGGAGCAGGTAAAAAAGAAAGAGTACATGAAGGAGTAAAATCTGCTGTTAAAATAATTATTGTTTTCTGCATTATTTCATCTATTTTAATTTTAATGTCATCCGAATATCTCATGAAAATATTCGTTGACTCAAGTGAAGTAAAAGTAATAGAAACTGGTATTGAGTATATATCTGTAGTTGGAGTATTTTATATGTTAATTGGCTTTCTTTTTATGTTCTATGGTTTCTTTAGAGGGGTAGGTAATCTTACAATGTCTGTAGTATTAACAATAGTATCTCTTGGTACCCGTGTACTAATGGCATACTCTCTTTCTTCTATTTCATATATTGGACAAAAAGGTATCTGGTGGTCCATACCTATTGGATGGATTTTAGCAGATATCCTTGGATTTATAACTTATAAAAAAGGTAAGTGGCAAAATAATATTATTAATTTAAAAGATAAAATAACTGAAGAAGAAGAATGTATTTAGTCATAATTCACAACTTTATTCAATTTACAATTCACGATGCACAATTCACAATTATGGATATTTCTCAGTGGAAACTGAGAAATTTAAAATTAATTAACTGTAGCGGCGAACGCTGTTCGCCGCTACAAAACTAATTCCAACTTTAATTATGAATTGTGTATTATTTAACTTTACCTATAATTGTTTTTAACTTTACCTATAATTATTTTTTATTTTATCTATCTTATCTAAAATTAAATCTACTACTTCTTTAGGTGATTCAACAATTACATCTGTACCTACACCTAATAAAAAATCTGCATAATATTCTGTATCCCTTATATCTATAGTTGTATCAATACTCCCAGTACCATCATCATTAGTCTTTATTTTTTTATCCATCCATGGTTCTAACTGACACTTTCTAACTCCTTTTTTAGAAAGTCTTACTTTTAACCTTAGAGTTTCTTTAGGCTTTGATGGTTCAAACCAATCTTTTAAAGTTATATTGCTAATAGAGTTTTCTATAATTGCCTCTTCATTTATGCTTGCTGATTTAATATAGTCAACTCGAAATAATCTGTAAGATTGTTTCTTTAAACAAAAGGCTGGGCAGTACCAATAGCCATTATGCGAATATATACCAATAGGTAAAATCTCTCTATAGCTAATCCCACTCATAGATTCATATTTAATTGATAAAACACTTCTTTGAATTACTGCTTCTAAAATAAATTTTAAATAGGAATTCTTTTCACTTCTTCTTGGTACCCAAAATAAAACTCGGTTCCTCATCACATCAATTTTATCTTTCGTATTATCTGGAAGATAATTATAAAACTTATTTAATGCAGATATAGTATCATCTTCAAAAGGTAGTGATTCATAATTTTGAAGAGATTGATAAGCAAAAAATATTGCTATAGCCTCATTTTCCGTAAATGCTATAGGAGGCAATATCTTTTTATTTAATAATCTATATCCTCCTTTAGGTCCAAGCTCTGTATATAGTGGAACTCCTAGATCTTCTAAATCTTTTAAATCTCTTTGTATTGTACGTATTGAAACTCCAAATTCCTCTGCTAATTCCTTTGCTGTAAAGTTTTGTTTTCTATTAATAACAATTATTAAATCTACTAATCGTTTAGATTTATTCATAATTTTAGCTCCTAGAATATGTTTTTTACTCATTATAGTCTTCTTATAATAAATACGTCAATAGATGTCATAAATACATGTTACATTTATATTGATAATAAAAAAATTATTATTTAGGGGGTTAAATTATGTTTAAAAAATTAGAATGCGTGTCTCTTTATACTTCTGATATTAAAAGTTCTGTTTATTTTTATATTACTTTAACCTGTTGTGCTAAAAGATAATTTTTCATTAATAGGATTATTATTCCATAGTACATTGGCATAGTAATCCTAAGAATTTAAAATGTTCTTTTAAAAAGTTTTATCCAAATATTAAATCCTTGATTTTTGCAATATTAGGATTAATATTTAAGATTTTATTTATGAAAAAACAAAGATTATAGGCTAAAATTTTATTTGTTATTCTAGAAACTAGTCCCCACATAGATTTTGCTAAAACTCTTTGGATATTTAATTGTCCAGAAAGCTGAGAAAAAGAAGTTTCAACTCTTCGACGAGCTTTAAAAATCATTCTCCTGAACTGTTTTGAAACTTTAACTTTAGAGTTAGTACGCTTTATAGTTACTAGGTTTATGTGATTTTCAGATTTCAAATGTAAAGCTAGGCTTTCTCCAATATAACCTTTATCTCCAATAACTGTTGTAAATGGAGCGGTAGCTGTTAAGTCCCATATTGCGACTCTATCGTCTGTATCAGCTGGAGTTAAGATGAAATCTGATATATATCCATCTAGAGCTATGATAGCATGTAATTTAAACCCATAGTAAGTTTGTTTCTTGGAAGCACATTTACCGTAGGCAGCCTCCGGCTTAAAAGATCTGTGAAAGTGTGCCCTACCAAAAGCGCATACTGGTATAGGCATACTATCTATGATTCTAACCTGATCATGTTGATAGTTAAGGAAACTTGTTAGTTCCTTACGAATAACTTCAACTACTTTAAAAAGAGATTTTCTAGTTCTATGAAATCTTGTTCTAGTACAAAATTTAGGAAATAAATCTCTTAGATTTTTTCGAGAAAATCCAAACCATGCTTTTTCAGAATCAATAGTTAAAAGTTCACCCACTAAGGATAGAGTTATAATTTCACTATCTGACATTATTGCTTTATCAATGTTGCGGCGATACTTTATGTATGCTGGAGTTACTTTTTGGTAAATATCATCAATTATAACATAAATGACAGTAATAAAATCTTTTAAGTTGTTTATTGTTATGGTAGAATTTTTATTAAGCTCTAGCATATTGCTTTCCTCCTATCATTGATTGTTGGTTCTTTTGATGATAGATTAGCAAAAATGCTAGAGTTTTTCTATTTGTAAATATTGCTAATGATTAACTAGCACAACGAGTTACTTTAGGTTTAAAAGAAAATTGGAAAATTGAAAGAAAGCTAGATGATGGTAAACTTTGGACATTAATTGGATTAAAGTTTCCTGAAGAAAATAGCTCAGAGCTTGTTATTCAAAATAATGCTGATATCAATGTAACAGATATTGAAATATATGTAGATGATGTTATAGAGGCATACAATAACTTAAGTAAAAATCCTAATGTAAATTGGATTAGAGAACCTTTTAAAACTGAATCTGGTCATGTTGCAGTATTAGAAGCTCCAGATAAGAATGTGTTTGTATTAGTGGGAAAATAATATATTGATTGAGAGGATTAATTACATGATTTCATATAGAGGAAATGGCTCATATTGCTATTCTAACTCTGCTTCTATGCTATTATCTACAATAGGTGAAGATGTAAGTCCTTCTTTAATAGAAGTGCTTACAGGATTTTCATTAGGTGCTTCTATTGAAGATGATTTACTGTTTTTTGATAACTCTATAATTAGTCCAGATGTAGCAATTAATGCAGCATTTCATTCATTAGGTTTCAGTATAAATGAAAGAGTTAGCAATTATGGAGATAAACTTCCCTTAGAAGAATTTTTAAAAGTTCTATCTATTTATCCGGCTATGTTAGGACCTTTAGATATGGGACTCTTGACATATTTACCAAATCATAAATATCTAAGTGGATCTGATCATTATGTTTTAGCCTTACAAATGGATAACGATGAAATATTATTGCATGATCCACATGGTTACCCTTTTGTATCATTATCTTTAAGTCAATTAGATCTAGCTTGGAAAGCTGATAAGATACACTGTAAAAAAGGGCCTTATCATTACTGGTTTTCTCCTAAAAAAGAATTAAATCTAAGTGAAGATGAGATTTTTTTAAGAGCAATTAATAATTTCAAAACCATATATATAACTCAACAAAAGGCAATGGAAAAATCTAAAATGCCTTTTGGAAAAGAAGCAATAAATATAAAAGCAAATGAGTTTAAAAATAGAAAAATTACGAATCGAGAAATGTCTCATTTAATATATTTTGCATTTCCATTGGCAGCTAGAAGAGCACAAGATTTCGCAAAATATTTTAATAATCGAAACGGTATAATATCAACACTAAAAGAAAAACAATCTAGATTATTTGGCAAATGCCAAACCCTAGCAACATTAAATTACTTAGATGATGTAGCTGATACACTTAAAACCATAGCAGATATTGAAGATGACATTAAAACCGCTATACTAAACTTATAATAAATAAGTCATCTGAAATAAAAAAAGAGTTCGTTGAACTTCTTTTTCTAATTCACAATTCACAATTATGGATATTTCTCAGCAATTGCTAAGAAATTCAAAATTTATTAATTGTAGCGGCGAACAGTGTTCGCCACATACTGACTAGCAATACAATTGCTAGTTGAAAGTCTATTCAAGAAATTATTTTGCTAAAAAATAATTTCATCCTTAATTGTGCATTGTGAATTTTGCATTTTGCATTGGTTTAAGTTGTGAATTGAATAAAGTAATGCTAACATTAAAATTAATATTCAGCATACTTTAATGCTGTTCTCTTAAAAAATTCTCTAAATCCTTTATTCTGAATATCATCATCTTTACTTTTCTTATTATTCTCCATATCAATATAATACATATTGCTTTCTATATCTACTGAAAGTGAATCTAAAGGGAATCCCTCATTTCTTTTTTTATGAGGTTTTGAAGATATTATAAAACTTCCTGTTCCTATATCTTCTCCATCATATTCAAATATGTTTTTATCATCCATCATTAGACATATACCGTTTTTATATCTTGCCTTTGCTTGTCCTCCTAACTTTTTAGCTAAGGAGCTATAGTAATCTATCATCTCTTCATCATTTAAACTTCTTCCATTCACTCTTCTAACATGCACTCCAGGTTGATTTTCTTTACTTAATCCTTCTATGTACAGTCCTGAGTCACAAGAAAATACTGGACTTTTATAAGTCTTATAATATGCAAGAGCTTTAATCCTAGCATTTTCTAGTGGCTCATTACCACTTTCATCTACTTCATCAAACTTTAAATTAATATCCTTTAATCCTATAATTTCAATATCTAATCCTTCAAGGACTTTTTTCATATGTGCTAATTTTGCTGGATTAGATGTACCATATAACAGCTTCATATTTTCACCCCTAAAATTAATATTTTTTATAATAAATTTAAGGTAATTATCTATTTACTAATTTCTATTTTATTATAAGTTGAGAAATAAACCTACTAATTTTGGATGAACAAGTAGGTTTATATGTATAGCCCAATATAACTACACCCTTGAGTTTTTCAATTCACAATTCACAATACAAAATGCACAATTGGTGTAAAACCTTATTCTAAAAATTCAAATGCTATGATATTACGAGCATTTTCAACTAATTATCATCATCAATGAAAAGGATATGCTAAGAAATCATTGTTGTTATTACCTGAATTTGTACGAAAAAACTATCCATATATCAGTGAAATTGTATTAGCAGTAAATATAAAAATACAGCTGCATAATCACTATATAAAAAATGTGGCTACATTGATGAAGGTATACATAAAATGAGTAAAAAAGGGAAACTTATTATTATGAGCTTTTATTTATAGAAAACGCTTCGTAAAGATTTTTTCTAAGTAATAATCGAAATGAAATAGACTTAATCCTACATTTGCAGTATTAAGTCTATTTTTATATTTTCTTTCACTACTCTTTTTATTAAATCCATGTATGTTGTTATTACCCGTTATTTTTCCGCCATATATGTATTTTTAAAAGGTAATTCTATCATAAAGTAAATTTTTCCCTCATCTACCTTATAAGTTATATATCCATTATTCTTTTCTGCTAATTCTCTGCATATAAATAGACCCAATCTAGAACTTATTTGGGCATGGTCTCCATAATTATACTTAGTAAAAGATTCTAATAAATTTTCTTTAATTTCCTTCGGAATAGGAAGGCATTTATTTTCTATAATTATATAAATATTATTTTCACATTTGCACTGAATATTTATTCGCCCGTCTTCACTATATTTATTCCATTATCTATTAAATTCACAAGAATAGTTCTTATATCTTCTTTTACAGCAAAAATTACAGCGTCATCACCCTTTAAGTTAATATCTATTTTTTTGTTTTTTAAACACAAGCTCAAATTCATATATGATTTGAGTTAATAATTCTTTAATATTAAAGTTTTGAGAAATGCCTTACTAAAAACTATAAACACCTATCCTCAAAAATCCCTTTATATCAATAACTTTCCCCTTTCAAAATGGAGAGAAAGGGATAAAAATAGACTTTTAAGGATATCATTTGAACCAAATTGAACCAAAGATAGTAGTTAGTTGAATACAAAATAATTATCATAGCATTTTAAAATTTTAATCTATTACTTGTAAAGAACTTCAGAAGGTCTCCTTTTGAAGTTTTTTGCAAGTCCAGCAAGCGAAAGCGCGGTAGAAAAATCCCTCTAAATTAAGTTTAAAACCTATCTTTATTTTCAAACTGTTATCAACTTGGTATTACAAGCAAAGAAAAAGCCTTAGAAACATTGATAATACCAAGTTCCTAAGACTATATGTCCTACTCCCATTCGATTGTAGTCTGTCATTTATACTATATTGACTTTATTTTTTGTCAAGTATTATTGATAGCGAAAAGCCCTAAATAGCAAATAAAAACATCCCCAAAAATGATAATACTAAATAAAAGATTGCTTCGTGTTTGATGACAACTGAAGATGATATTATTTCATCTTTTTCGGTGCTATTTTTTTTCAAGATGATGTGAAAGAATGCTTTAAAGATGAAATATCCGATAATAGCTCCTAGGGTGTTCATAATTAAATCATCTGTCGTTGTGGTTCGACTTTGAGTGAACAATTGACTTAATTCAATACTTAAGGATAACAAAAAGCCCGACAAGGCAACCTTTTTAATTGTTCGAAATTGTTTCCAAATCAATGGTAACAAGAATCCTAATGGTATCGTCATTATAATATTTAAAACATACGGCATCATTGACTCAGGAGAACTAGAGAATGGAACTAAATAAATTCTATCAAATCCAGATGTAGATGCGGTAACAAACCGTTGCACATCCCAAATTGTTCCTATACCTGTTACGCCATAAACAGCTGCCAGATACACTAAAAAAATAAATACCCCTAGAAAATGCTTGCGGGAAACGCCTCCTCCTTCCTTCTTCTTAGCCCTTAGATAAAATCCTATTTGAAATACAATACATAAAATAGATATGCGAATAATGTTAATTAAAAAATCAGTGTGAATAACATACATAATACATATACGAATATAGACAACTAAATACTGAAATAGTAACACAATAATCCTCCTTGTTGAATCAAGATTTAATGTTTGATATGATTATAATATCAACAAAAACTCAAGAATAAGTTAATACAATTCTTAATGTTTTCTTAATTTTTAACGCCTTTAATAAAAATCTAATTTGAAACACAATACAAAAAATAATAGTACAAAAATAAGTATACAAAACTGTAAGCATATAGAATACGTCTCCTAACTTTACATTTAAACCTATGAGTTTATCATTTTAGAACCTAATTCAAGAAAATGTGGTCACAATCACTCCATCTATATTATTACCAGATATTTCATACTGTTCATTCGCTGGTACTTCAACTTCAATTGTCTCATTTTGAGAAATGGGATAATATGAAATTGTATATTTTTTCCCATAAACACTAACAGAAATGCTCTTTTCTTCTTTTAAATAATCCAAATATTCTTCCAAAGTTAAATTCATTTCCTGCATAATCGCACTGTGAGACAAGCCGACATAGCGAATATGCCAAGGTTCATATTGAATTCCTGTAACATCCGTTTTATCCAAGGGATAGCGTAATATAAAGCCGTATTCCCAAGATTTTTTTTCTATCCACTTTCCTTCAGGCGCTTTATCCATCTCCATTTGAGTAGATCCCACATCAAGTGCTAATCCTAAATTGTGTTCGCTATGACCTGCTGGCAAAGCATAATCAGAACCCATTTCTTCGTAAAGTCTGCTTTGCTCTTCTAAGTCTCGAAAACCACTGCTAATTAAAAAGTGACAAACCCCATCTTTTTCAGCATCAGCTATCATCTCAGAAAATTTTTCAGCTATTTCTTCTGACAATTTAATTTCGCTATCAAGTAACCCATACCCCTTTGTCAATTCTTTGTGCGTAAATAAATTTATGACATCTGATTTTATACTCTTTTGGTGAACAGGATGTTCATTGTTGATCAAGAGTAGATTCCCTTGATAGATCTGTTCTTCCGTAAGCTCAATCTTTTGGATATTTTCAGCTGCCATTTTATCATCCGATGTATCTTTATCATTTTGTTCATATTTTTGAATCTCTCCTTGAATATCTACTTTATCTTGAGATATCGGTAATATATTAAAAATAAAAACTATGAATAATGCAAAGGGCAATAAAAGTCCCCACTTTTTCATTTTTAGTTCCCTCCTTAACTTAACTTGTTTATAGTATAGGAAAAACTTTTAAAATAAAAAGTGGGGTAAATATTAAATTTTCCTTAAATTTTTTACTTGGATTTTATACTTAATCTCTTTGGGAATCCTCCATTGGTAAACGGACCTCAAATATAGTGCGTATTAAATTACTTTCAGCAGTAATCGTCCCATTGTGTTGCTCTACTATATTCTTCGCAATGAATAAACTAAGACCTTTGCTATTCTCTTGATGAGTTCGTGCTTTGTCACCAGTATAAAGCATATCAAAAATATGAGGCAGTTCATCTTGAGGAATGGCATCCCCATAATTTATAACTTGAATAACTACTTCCTTTGAATCAATGAAGCCGTTGATATCTACATACTGCCCCTCATATCCATAGCGATTTGCATTAATCAGAAGATTTTCAAACACACGTGCCAACAACTCTCCATCACCCATAATAGATAAAGGAGAAGTAATATTCATTCTTGCTAT